>NZ_VZZR01000040.1:0-53576 GCF_009650555.1 Pseudomonas sp. EMN2 | reverse complement strand
TATCGCAGTCGAGCACTTCCCGGCTGTCCACGGCCTGGGCCAGCAAGGGCGTGGACTTGTCGATGAGCTTGGTGACCACAACGGGGTGGTGGGTGGCGCGCTGGGTGTTGTCCGGGTTGGCAATACCGTGGCTGAACGACATCACCATGATCTCGTCCTGGTGCGCGACCTGGCACCTGTTGCCGATGGACGCCTGGGTATTGCAGCCTGACGAAATCAAACCTTGCCGCTTGCCGGTAATGCTCATGTATCCATTGAAAGCCATGGGCTGCACTCCTTGTAGAGAAAGGATCGCAGCCTACGAAAACACTCAGGGCGTGTATGCCGGGCGCTTCTGAAATATCCGGCCTTCGCGGAACGTTCTGTTTATTGAGCCTGAGTGCTGCAGATGATTGGCCATGGCCGAACAAGGCCTGGATCATCCAAGACATAGGGAAAACGCCTGCACAAAGAGATGTACGTCTCCGATATCACCAGCACCATCTTTGCGCATCTGATGCGATGCCTATCGCGGGTCAAGCCCGCTCCCACAAAGCGTGGGAGCGGGCTTGACCCGCGATGGCCCTTCACGCCACCGCCGCACTCCTGCTCTTGCCGCGTTTCAGCCACCCCACCAGTACCGCCGCCATCAGCACCAAACCCAGGTAGCCAAACAGCGGATACACCTGCCCCACCAGGCTGATGAAGCCCACCAGGCTGCACACGAACCCCACCACACCCGCCACCACCGCCCCGCCGCGGAACTTCGCCGTACCCGCTGGCAGCAGCCGCGAAAGGAACGAGAACAGCGTGCCCACCGCCGTGTTGACGATCATCCCGAAGATGATCAGGCACATCACCAGCCCCAGCAGCGGTGACAGCTCGTTGGCGATCGACAGCATCGGCATGGGCAGCTCGGCGACGCTGTCCAGGCGCGACAGCATGCCGGCACTCATCACCAGCATCAGCCCGCCCAGGGCTGCGCCGCCGAGCAAGCCACCGACCACCGCGCTGCGGCGGCTGCTCGCCGAACCACCGAGGATCGCCAGGATGGGCGCGCCGGCCACGATGTTGTAGGACACATACAGGAACGCCCCCAGCAGCCAATGGCTGGCACCGGGCTGCTGCTGGCTGGCCAGCTGGTCGAGGGCGGCGAAGCTCTGGTTGCGGGTAAACACCGCGTACAGCGCGATGGCCGAGGCCACCAGGATCAGCAAGGGGGTGATCGCGCCAATGGCGACCATCACCTTCTGCACGTCCAGGCAGACGATGGCCACCACCAGCACCGTGACCAGCACGCTGCCCGCCAGGGCCGGCACGCCGAACTGCTGCTCCAGCAACGCCCCGCCCCCCGCGAGCATGACCACCATTACGCCGAACATGAAGAAGGTGATCATCCAGTCGACCAGCAGGCCCAGGTGCCGGCCGCAAATGGCCTGGATCACCTGCTTGTGCGACGTCGCCTGCAGGCGGTTGCCCAGCCCTGCCAGGGCCATGCCGAGGAAGGTGAACAGCGCGGCGCTGACCACTGCGCCGAGCATGCCCCAGATGCCGAAATCGACGAAGAACAGCATCAGTTCCCGCCCGGACGCAAAGCCCGCCCCCACGATCACGCCGACGAATGCGCCAGCGATTTTCAGCTGTTCTTGCATGTGCACCTCTGGTTCTTATTGTTGTGTGTTGGTGAGGCCGCGAATCGGCGTGGCCCTACCCGACGTATGCCTGCACCTCGATTTCCACATCCACCCCCAGCGCCAATGCCGAAGCCACGGTGGACCGCACCGGCAGCGCCGCGCCGAAGAACTCCTTGTACACCTCGTTGAAACCGGCGAAATGGCTCATGTCCGACAGCCATACGGTGGCCTTCACAACTTGGTCGAGCCGTGCACCGCAGGCCGCCAGGCTTTCCTGGATACGCTCACAGGCGGCGCGGGTCTGGGCCTGGATATCGCCCTTCACCACCTCGCCAGCGGGGCTCATGGGGATCTGCCCGGAAAGGAACAGGAAACCACCTGCTTTTACCGCGCGAGAAAACGGAAACGGCAGGCTGCTGGGAAAACGCTGAATGTCATTGCTCATGGCAATCTCCTTGGAGGGTTGGGTTGAAACGTGCCGGGGACAGGCGCGCAGGCTCGACCCCTTGCCGGGTGAGGCTTGAGCACAAGGGCAGGCCTTGCAGAAGGTCCGCTGCCAGCCGCGAGGCCCCGGCGGCGGACTGGATACCGTAGCCGCCCTGGGCGGCCAGCCAGAAGAACGCCGGCTGCTGCGGATCGAAGCCGATCACCAGGTCGCCATCGGCAACGAACGAACGCAAGCCGGCCCAGCTGTGGCTAGGCCGACGGATTTCGAGGGTGGTGATGGCTTCGATGTTGAAGATGCCCTGGGCCAGGTCGAGTTCTTCGGGCGCGGCGTCCTGGGGCTCGACCGGGTCGGCGTTGGCCGGCGACCCCAGCAGTTGGCCGGCATCGGGCTTGAAATAGAAGCTTTCGTCGACACCGATCACTGCAGGCCAGCGGGCGAAATCGTGCTGCGCCGGGCCCGGGAAGGTGAACGCGCTGCGCCTGCAGGGCTGCAGGCCGATGGTATCGACCCCGCACTGCGCGGCCACGCGGTCGGCCCAGGCGCCGGCGGCATTGACCAGTTGCCGTGCCTGCAGCTGACTGCCATCGGCCAGTTCGACCTGCCAGAGGCCGCTCACATACTGCGCCCGAACCAGTTCGGCGTTGCAGCGCAACTCACCACCGGCCTGGCGGAACCCGCGCAGAAACCCCTGGTGCAGGGCGTGCACGTCGAGGTCCATGGCACCGGTTTCATGAACCGCACCGGCCAGCAGTTCGCCGCGCAAGCTGGGCACCAAGGCCACAGCTGCGTCGGCATCGAGCAGGCTGACGGCGGTGCCGTTGGCCAGGTTCTGGGCGTAGGTGGCGTCGAGCAGGTCGCGCTGCTCGTGGCTGGCGACGTAAAGGCAGCCGCGCGGCTCCAGCAATCCATGCTCGCAGAAGCCAGCAGGCGGCTGCTCGTAGAACGCCCGGCTTGCGCGGGTCAGGGCCTGGATCTGCGGGGTACCGTAGGCCTCCATGAACATGGCCGCCGAACGCCCGGTGGCGTGGTAGCCCGGCTGCGCCTCGCGCTCGAGCATCAGTACCCGCTGCTGCCCGGCCAGGCGGTAGCCCATTGAAGCACCGGCAATGCCGGCACCGATGATCAGGGTGTCATGGATCTGTGTCATCTACGCTCTCGCCGCATGAATTATCATTTGTGAGAATTCTAATATATGAGAATTTCGGATTGCGCAAGCGTCCAAGGTAAGATGCGCAGCCCACCGCCCGTTCGAGAGCCCTGATGTCCGACACCCCTGCCGCCCGCCCCCAGCTTGACCGCGACGAAGTCGGCGCACGCCTGCGCCAGGTGCGCAAGGCACGGCAGATGACGCTCAAGCAGCTGTCCGAGCTTAGCGGGGTGCCGGTGTCGACACTGTCGAAGATGGAGTTGGCGCAGGTCTCGGTGAGCTACGAGAAACTGGCCGCCGCCGCCCGCGCCCTGAACCTCGACATCGCCCAGCTGTTTCGCGCCAGCGGCCCGGCGAGCGCACCACAGCCCGCCACCGTCGTGGTTGATTCACTGGCCGAGGTGGCCGGTTACTCCACCGGCACCTACGACTACTACCCGATTGCCGGTGCCTTCCCGGAACGACGCATGACCCCGGCCTATGCCCGCATCATTGCCCGAGAACGCGGGCAGTTCGACGATTTTATCCGCCATCCGGGGCAGGAGTTCGCCATGGTGCTCAGCGGGCGCGTGCGCATCGAGTTCGAGACCGGCGAGGCGGTGAGCATCGGCCCGCAGCAAACCGCCTACTTCGACAGCCAGGTGGGGCATATCTACCTGTCGGAAAGCGAGGATGGCGGGGATGCGCAGGTGATGGTGGTGATGACGGATCGTTAACCGGTACTCAATTGAAGATCCTGTGGGAGCGGGTTTACCCGCGAAGCAGCCAACGCATTGCATGGCACCGGCTGCGCCGGTGTTCGCGGGCAAGCCCGCTCCCACAGGGATCGCGCATGACTTGAGGCCGATGCGGTCGAGGTGGGTGCTTGATGGTGGAAATGACGGATCCTTTAGCTTGTGGGAGCGGGTTTACCCGCGAAGCAGCCAACGCGTTGCATGGCACCGGCAACGCCGGTGTTCGCGGGCAAGCCCGCTCCCACAGGGATCGCGCATGGCTTGAGGCCGATGTGGGGCCAGTGCAGGCGATACAGGACTGTTGCCTGGCAACCGCGGTTATAACCTAATAACGAACAAGTCTATTTGGCTATAAAAAAATCTATATGCTGGCTTCCATCCGATCACGGGCAAGCTGGGCGTCGAGTAGCGTATGGATGTAGGTTCTTTCGGTTTCACCATTGCGGGACTGGTTGTGGGCTTCATCGTCGGCATGACCGGCGTTGGCGGCGGCTCGTTGATGACCCCGATCCTGCTGTGGTTCGGCATCAACCCGGCCACCGCCGTGGGCACCGACCTGCTGTATGCCGCCATCACCAAGGCCAGCGGCGTCTGGGTGCACGGGCGCAACAAGAACATCGACTGGAAGATCACCGGCTGGCTGAGCCTGGGCAGCGTGCCTGCCGCAGCGCTTACCCTGTGGTTCCTCAGCACCCTGCACACCGATACCTCGGCACTCAATGCCGTGATCAAGCAAGGCCTGGCCGTGGTACTGATCCTCACCGCCCTGGCGATCCTGTTCAAGTCGCGCCTGCAGGCCTTTGCCAGCAAGCATGCCGGTGACCACTACCACCTCAGCGACCGCACCCTCAACATCCTCACCGTCTTTACCGGCGTGATCCTGGGCGTGATGGTCACCCTGACCTCGATCGGCGCCGGTGCGCTGGGTACCGTGGCCCTGTTCCTGCTGTACCCGTTCCTGGTCACCCGCCGCCTGGTGGGCACCGAAATCGCCCACGCCGTGCCGCTAACCCTGGTCGCCGGCCTGGGCCATGCCAGCATGGGCAACATGGACTGGTCGCTGCTGGGCTACCTGCTGCTGGGCTCGTTGCCGGGCATCTACTTGGGCAGCCACCTCACCGGACGCATCTCGGATCGCGTGCTGCGCCCTTGCCTGGCGGCCATGCTGCTGCTGATCGGCTACAAACTGGCGTTCTGATCCCGTTTGCGGGTCAGTCCTGGTCCTGGGTGCGCCATAGCACCGGCCAATGATCGGCATACACATCGACACAGCGGTCCATTCTCGCCAGGCTGGTCAGACGCATGCGCTGACCGTCGTACCGCCAGTGTTCCTGCACACCACAGGCGCCGGGGTAATCGTCCTTGGCGTAGCTGTACAGATCGCCCTTCTGCGCCCAGAAACTGATGTGGTCGCGCATCTGCGTGTTGAGCACCGGGCTTGCCGGGGTCTCGAAGGGCAACGGGCCCAGTGTGTAAGGCGCGCTGCGCGACACGCGGTACAACGCATACAGGCAATGGAAGTCGTTGCAGTTGTAGCTCAGCAGAGCCAGCGCATGCTGGTCGTCCAGGGCATGGAGCTCAAGTTGCGGCGCAACATCGAACTCATTCTTCAACTGATCTTCGGCAGCGGCCTTGGCCATTACCACTGCAGACATGCCGGCCTGTTCGGCTTCGGTCAATGGCGACGGCGCCACGAAAACCGGCGCCTTTTGCTGGGCCGGCACCGGCAACTGGTCATCGGCCACGGTATTGTCCGGCCGCACCAGTGCACTGGGGTGGCCGACTCGCCCTTGCACCGAATCGATCAACAGCAAGGCGGCGCTCAGGCCATTCAACGAGCTCTGCCGCTCTTGGTGCGGGGTGTCGTCCACCAGCGTCTGGCCGTTGCGCATCTGCCGCAGCACCGCGTAGGCATCGCTGCCATCGACCTGCAGTGTCGTCTCGGCCCCACGCGTAATGCGCCACGGCGCCACCAGCACCTGGCCATCGAGCAAGGGTTCGCCTGCCCAGTTGGTGCTGCCGATCAGGGTCAGGTGCAACGCACCCTCGGCCCCCGCCTCGCGCTGCACCAAGATCGAGATACGCATGCCGTCAACAGGGTCGGCCAGTGTCGCCGTGCAGTATCGGGTATTGTCGCAGCCCACCACCCAGTCCTTGATTTCGCGGTACAGCGGTACCGCTTCGGGGGCCGCGGTAGCAAAGCCTGGGGTTGCCATTAAAAGGCCCAGGGCCCATCCGTTGCGTGTTGTCGCGCGCATCATGCCGCCTTCCTGTCATGCCATTGAGATCCCCGCTCTGGGGGCGCGCCATGATTGCAGAAGCAGCGCACAGTTCAAGCGCCCTGCACATGGATCCAATAGTGGTTTTTCCGAGGACGGGCTGGCACTATCGTGCGCTGCCGATTGCCAGAGCGCCCCCATGTCCGACCCTGCAAGCCCTTTGCTGAATGCCCTGCGCGAGGGCACCCGAGCCTGCCACAAGGGGCTTGAACGGCGTCTTCCGTTTTTCAGCGACGGCTTCGACTTGCCGGCCTATCAGCGCCTGATCGAGGCCTATTACGGCTTCCATGCCCCGCTGGAAGCCGCTCTCGCCGGCTACCAGGGCGTCGAGCGCAACAAGGCCCCGGCCCTTGCCCGTGATCTGTTGGCGCTAGGCCTCGACGCAGCTCAGGTCGATGCCCTGCCGCAGTGTGACGCCCTGCCACCGATCGACAACGAGGCCAGCGCCTTGGGGGTGATGTACGTGCTTGAAGGATCGACCCTCGGCGGGCAGGTGCTCAAGCGCGCCATGGCCGAGCGCCTGGGCGTTGGTGCCGACAGCGGCGCTGCGTTTTTCGACGTGTACGGGCCGTTGACCGGGACGCACTGGCGCTGCTTCCTCGCCCGCCTGGCAGAGGCCTCGTTGCCACCGGCCGCCCTGACCTGTTCGGTACAGGCCGCGGTTGCCACGTTCGAGCGTTTCGAGCAGTGGCTCGAGGCGCGACGGGTATTGCTCCGCCTGTCGAACTGAGGCTCCCGGAAACAGCCGCATACAATTGCATTGCCGATGGCCATGCCCGATCATGGCCACTTGCCTTCAACGCCGACTGAAAGGAGTCTCCTGGCAATGCTGCTCATGCTCATCCTTCTCTCTGTGCTCAACCTTGCCATCAGCTGGTGGAACTGCCGCACCGTCGGCCTGATCTGGGATGAGGCCCGCTACGTCGGCGGCACCATGCGCATGCTCGCCTGGGCCGGGGCCATCGAGGCCACCCTTGGCTTCAGCTCGGTGTTGTTGTTGCTGGTGACCTTGTATTTCTATTCTACCGGCCAGCTGCCCCAGGAATACCTCGATGCCGTCGAGAGCCTGTGGTACCTGCTGATCATCATTCCGGCCATCGGCAGCGCCGTGGTCATCAGCGTGCACTCGCTGGAAAACGCCTGGCGCCAGCGCAACTTCAGCGACATCGCCGTTGCCGCGTGGAACGTCTACGCCACCGCCCAGCGCCTGGAGCGCGCCACCCATGCGATGCCTGCGGCGTTCGAACGGGTCAGCAAGCTGTTCCAGGGCAAGGATGACCGCAAGGCCGCGCTGGTGGTGATGATCGTGCTGATTGCCGTGACCGGCGGCGCGCTGATTACGTGGAAGCTGATCCGCCACTACGCCCAACAGGCCAGCGGGCCAAAGCTGCCTGAGCAGGTAGCGCCGCAGGTGGTCACACAGGCCGTGACCGAGCCGATGCCTCAGCCGTTGCCGGCCACGGGCGCCGCACGCAGTTCGATCTGAGCCGCCAGCGCACTGCCACGAAGGCCGCACCTGCGGCCTTCCCGACAAAGCATCAGCCGCGTTCTATTCCCTCCAGCACGGCCGAAGACAGCGCCAATCCTTTTTCCAGTGAGTTCTCCGTTGCCACCAGCAGGCTGCGCAACGGTTCGTTGGCCTTTTCCAGCGCCAGGGCGTTGGTTTCATAGGCCGCCTGCAAGGCCGCCACGGCGCAGACCAGCGCGTCCTCGCCATCGATGCCGGCGTGAACCGAGAACATCGGGGGATGGGCTTCGTGGCAGGTACCAAAGCGGGCGCGGGCCGTGGTTGGGCGCGGGGGAAGGGGCCGGGAGGTTCCGGCTTGGGCATCGTTCATCGGTGAACCTCCCGGAGCCAGGTGCGGGGTGGATCGGGCACGATTTTCAGCATGGTTAAGCACTCCTACATAGCCATGAAAAGCTGCCTGAATCCGTTTGCACCCGGAAAGTTGGAGGCAGCTGCGCGCAGGTGTGCAAGACCGAGATGTAGGAACCCGGCAGGTCCGAAAACCTCCCACGCGCAGCCACCATCTAGTGGCTTGCGGGCGAATTCGCCTGGAACGAACAGCGGCGTATTCGCACTACATCTGCGGGCTTGCACACCCGGTCGCTGAAGTGACAACGACCCGGCGAGACTAATGAGCCCGGCTGACGAGAACAACCGCCGAAAGGCCGCAAAATCATGCTTGGGAAATGCCCTACATGAAATAAGGAAAGTCCTAAGAATTCTCCGTAAATCCAATTACTTACGTAATCATCACGATTTCATTCAATGGAACATGCACTTACAGCTTGCTGCTTGCTCCAGCCTGGATATCGCCCTAGCGTGCAGTCTCTTCCCCTCACAGCGCTGCGTGTTCCCATGTGCCAGAATCCATCGCTACAGCCTGTCTGCCTCCCACTCTTGAATACGAGGCATCCAACAAGAGCAACCACCATGATTGAGTTCGATCACGCCATCGGCATTGCCGCCGAAAACCTGCGCAAGCTCGTCGTCAGCGCTACACACCTGCAACTCGAGGAAGCGTTGCTCTCCCCCGACGAGAGCACTTACCACATCACCTACAGCTACCAGCTCGACCCCGCCCCCCTCAACGTCGACGCCGACAGCACGTCACCCTTGCGCCAACTGGCGAAGATCATGGGCACCCGCCGCGAGCACAAGGTGTTTCTAATCGACGCAGCCACCGGCAAGTTCAAGGGATTCAGGAACAAGGAGTGATGAATGGCCAGGAAGCTGATCATCGACACCAACCTGCTCCTGCTGCTGGTTATCGGCAGCCTGGAAGGGGGCAGGTTCATCCGGGTGTCAAAACGCCTGAAGAAGTTCGCTGACGCGGACTACCGCAAGGTCCTGGCGATCATCGCCGAGCACGACGAAGTGCACATCACCCCCTACATAGCCACCGAAATCTCCAACCTGATCGACCTCACCGGCCCCGCCTACCATTCGGCCCTCGCCGCCGCCGGCCAGCTGTTCGCGATATTCCGCCAGGTCGAGTCGGACATCCATACCGACAGCTGTGGCGAGCTTTTCCTGCGCTTCGGTATCACCGACAACTCACTCATCCAGTTGGCGTCCGACTATTTCATCCTGACCGATGATCACAGGATGCTCGGCCCGCTGTTCGCCAGCCAACCCGCCAACATCATTCCCTACACCCTCGCCTGACCCCGCCCTGACTCAAAAATCAAAACAATTACTTGATTTTTTGTACACGAATATTTCGTCAAAGGTTTATATTCCGACCCACCTGAACAGCAAAGATAGCAAGTGGCCATCAGCCAGATAAAACGGCCATGTGCACCTTCACTCTCACGGATGGGCGTCACGCATGAAGATAAAGAACAAGCTGGTCCTGGCCTTCGTACTGGTGGCTTTTATCCCGGTGGCGCTGGTCGGAGGCATTTCGGTGCTGAACATCCGCAGTGAAGCGGTGGAGCAGTTCCTCGATGGCAGCACCCGGGAAATCCGCCAGATCGACGGCAACATGCGGCAATTTTTCGACGGCACCCTGCAGAATGTCGATCAAATGGCCAAAGATCCTGTATACACCTCTGTCACCTCCCTGAAGAACTACACAACCGCCGATGCGGCCAGCCAGCCCATGCCGCCGGCCGCGCAGCAGGTCATCGACGCCTTCGCCCGCTACGGCACCACCCACCCGGCGGCGGCGATCCTGTCCATCGGCCTGGAAGACGGCAGCTACGCCAAGTGGCCGGACGACCCGCAACTGGCCAAGTACGACCCACGCACCCGCCCCTGGTACAAGGCCGCCATGGCCAGCCCGGACAAGACCGTACGCACCGCCGCCTACTACTACGACAAGGACGATGTGGCCCTGGTCGGCACCGCCCGGGCACTGCTCGACGACGCCGGCAAGGCCAAGGGCGTGTTCGTGGTCAGCGTCTCACTTAAAAACCTCACCGAGCTGGTCAAGAGCATCAAGCTCGGCGACAGCGGCTACGTGATGCTGATCGAGGACGGCACGGTGCTGGTCGACCCGCGCGATGCCACGCACAGCTTCAAACAGCTCAAGGACCTCGGCGCGCCCTACGCACAGCTGGCCGCCACCGCCCAAGGCTCCACCGAGGTGGTGATCGATGGCGTGCGTTACATGGCCAACGTATGGACCTCCCCGGGCCTTGGCTGGCGCTTCATCGGCTTGATCGAATACGACGAAGTGATGGCCGCGGCCACGCGCATGACCTACGTCACCGCCGTCATCGTGGTGCTGCTGGCGCTGGTGTTCGCCCTGGTGGCGGCGGCCTTCTCGCGGGTGATCGTCAAGCCCATCGGCCAGGTCAGCCTGGGCCTGCAGTCGATCGCCGAAGGCGAAGGCGACCTGCGCCGCGACTTGCAGATCCAGGGCAAGGACGAAACCGCCGAACTGGCCGGTTGGTTCAACAAGTTCCTGGCCGCCATCCGCCAGCTGATCCAGCGCATCGGCGCCGCCTCGAACAACCTGCAGCAGGCCTCGAAGGCCAACAGCACCATGGCCGACGACATGAACGAAGCCGCTGGGCGTCAGCGCGAGGCGGTGGAGCTGGTGTCCACTGCGTTCAACGAGATGGTCGCCACCGCCAACGAAGTGGCGCGCTCCTGCAGCAGTGCCGCCGATGCCGCCGAACAGGGCCATCGGCGCGTGGCCGAGGGCAAGCAGCAGATCGAGCAGACCACCGACAACGTCAACCGCCTGGGCCGCCGCCTGAGCGAATCGTCCCAGGCCATGGTCGAACTGGAGGCCGGCAGCCGCAGCATCAACCAGATCCTCGGCACCATCCGTGCCATCGCCGAGCAGACCAACCTGCTGGCCCTGAACGCCGCCATCGAAGCGGCACGGGCCGGTGACCAGGGCCGCGGGTTCGCCGTGGTCGCCGATGAAGTGCGGGCACTGGCCAAGCGCACCGCCGACTCCACCGGCGAGATCGACCAGTTGCTCAATACCCTCGGCGACAAGACCCAGGAAGTCTCGCAGAAGATGGAAAGCTGCCTGGACCTGTCGCGCGCCAGCGTGTCGTCGATCGAGCATGCGCGGGACAGCTTCGAAGGCATCCAGGTGTCGGTGAACGAGATCCGCGATCAGAACCTGCAAATTTCCGCCGCCGCCGAGGAGCAGCACAGCGTGGCCGAAGAGATCAACCGGCACATTCAGCAGATCTACGACGAAGCACGGCTGGTGGAAGGGCTGGCCAGCTCGGCGCAGTCGGACTCCGGGCGGCTGGCGCAGCTGTCGGATGAACTGAACGGTCTGGTCGGGCGGTTCAAGTCTTAAGGCATCGTGGGAGCGGCGGTGAGCCGATGCGACTTGCCCCGCGAAAGGGCCGGCATTGTCTACAGTGATCTCGAAGCCCTGCGCGAGATCACCATGCCCCACCCACCCCTCCCCCGCAGCGTCTGGGCCTTGGGCTTCGTCTCGCTGTTCATGGACATCTCTTCGGAGATGATCCATGCCCTGCTGCCGTTGTACATGGTTGGCGTACTCGGCACGTCGGTGCTGGCGGTTGGACTGATCGAAGGCATCGCCGAAGCCACGGCATCGATCACCAAGGTGTTTTCCGGCGCTCTCAGCGACCGATTGGGCAAGCGCAAGCTGCTCACCGTGCTCGGCTATGGTCTGGCGGCCATGACCAAGCCCGTGTTCCCCCTGGCCTCGGGCCTTGAGTGGTTGACTGCAGCGCGCTTTGTCGACCGCATCGGCAAAGGCATACGTGGCGCCCCGCGTGATGCCTTGATTGCCGACGTTACCCCTGCCGAATTGCGCGGGGCGGCATTCGGCCTGCGCCAGGCACTGGATACGGTCGGCGCGTTCATCGGGCCGCTGCTGGCCATCCTGTTGATGTGGCTGACTGCGAGCCATTTCCAGACGGTGTTCTGGGTCGCCGTGATACCGGCCGCGCTGGCCGTCTGCATTTTGGTGGCCTTCGTCCACGAGCCCGAAGGCCCAGCCGCGCCCAGGCCCGTGCGCTGGCCCTTGGCAGTGCCCGAACTCGCACGCCTGGGGCGTGGCTACTGGCGGCTGATCCTGCTTGCCACATGTTTTGCCCTGGCCCGTTTCAGTGAAGCTTTTCTGCTGCTGCGTGGCCAGGCGCTGGGGCTGCCGGCGTTGTGGGCGCCAGCGGTGCTGGTGGCCATGGCGCTGGCGTTCTCGCTGTCGGCCTACCCCGCCGGGGTGTTGTCGGATCGGCTCGGGCGACGCGGCGTGCTAATGGTCGGGCTGGGCTTGCTGGTGTTGGCCGACCTCTCGCTGGCGCTGCTGCCGAGCTGGACCGGATTGGCGTTAGGCGTGAGTTTGTGGGGGCTGCACATGGGCTTCAGCCAAGGGGTGTTCGGCGCGTTGATCGCCGACAGCGCGCCAGCCGACCTGCGCGGCACAGCGTTCGGGCTGTTCAACCTGCTGACCGGGGTGGCGCTGCTGGTGGCCAGCGTGCTGGCCGGAGGGTTGTGGGATTGGCTGGGGTATCAGGCGACGTTTCTGGTAGGTGGGGCTTTTGCGTTGGCCACCTTGGCGGGGGTGTGGAGATGCCGGAGTCAGTTTTGAAGGCCTCGCGGCCAATCGCCAGCAAGCCCACTAAACAGGCTTGCACGTCCACTGTGGGAGCGGCCTTGTGCCGCGAAAGGGCTGCAGAGCAGCCCCGGCGTTTTTTGTTGCTTGGCTGAAAAACCGGGGCCGCTTCGCAGCCCTTTCCGGCCGGTCCGGCGCCCCGGCAAGGCCGCTCCTACAGTGGTCGTGCAGCCTGCCGGCGTTGCGGGCCGCGGATCTAAGCCGGCTCCTCGACCACCGGCTGTTGCTCGAACAGCGACCACCCGCCCTGCCCGTCCACTTCCAGCCGGTGGGTATGGAACGCCGCCAGGGTACTGCGGTGCCCGACGCTGACCAGCAACGTCTCTGGCATCTCGCTGCGCAGCAACGCATACAGCCCATGCTCCAGCCCCTCGTCCATCGCCGAAGTCGACTCGTCGAGGAACACCACCTGGGGCTGGTTGAACAGTACCCGGGCGAACGCCAGGCGTTGCTGCTCGCCCACCGATAGAATCCGTGACCAGTCGCACTGCACGTCGAGGCGTTCGGCCAGGTGGGACAGGTTGACCTGGCGCAACGCCTGCTGCATGCGCGCATCGTCCTCGGGCCTGCCGCCTGCCGGATAAGCGATGGCCGTGCGCAGATCGCCCAAGGGCAGGTACGGTCGCTGGGAAAGAAACAGCGCCTGGTGCCCCAGTGGCCGCCTGACCTCGCCTTCGGCATAGGGCCACAGCCCGGCCAGGGCGCGCAGCAACGTGGTCTTGCCACTGCCCGAAGGCCCTTTGATCAGCAGCGCCTGGCCGGCCTGCAGGTGCAGCTCGAGGTTGGCGATCAGGGCATGGCCGTCCGGGCGCAGCACCTGCAGCCCGCTGATGGCCAATGCTTTGGACAAGCCGTCGGTGTCGACTTTGGGCAACTCACTGGCCTGCTGGTTGGCATCAAGGAAGCCAGTCAAACGGTCAAGGGTGGCGCGGTAGCTGGCGAAGGTGTCGTAGGACTCTCGGAAGAACGACAGCGAATCCTGCACCTGGCCAAAGGCCTGGGCAGTCTGCATCACGTCGCCCAGCTTGATCGCGCCGCTGAAGAAACGCGGCGCCTGGAGGATGAACGGGAAGACCACTGCGACCTGGCTGATGCCCAGGTTGAAACCGCTGAATTTCAGGTTTCGGAACACCAGCGCCCATGCATTGCCGATCAGGGCGAAGAAGCGGCCAAGCAGCGTGCCGCGCTCAACCTGCGCGCCCTGGTAGAAGGCGATGTTCTCGGCGTTTTCACGCAGGCGCATCAGCGCGTAACGGAAGTTGGCGGTGAGCTTTTCATTGAGGAAGTTCAGGCGGATCAGCGGCTGCCCGAGGCGGAAGGCGATCCAGGTGGCGATCAGCACATACACGTACACGGCGAACACCATCGCCCGCGGCACTTCGACCCCTGCCACCGCCAGCGGTGCCGACAGTCCCCAGAGAATCCCGGTGAAGGCCACCAGCGACACCACTGCGCTGACCGCGCCCAGCGCCAACGACACGGAGCCTGTGACGAAGGCGTTCACATCCAGCTCGATACGCTGGTCGGGGTTGTCCACCGGTTCGGCGAGGAATTGCCCGCGGTAATAAGCATCACCGTGCATCCAGTCGGCGCTCAGGCGCTCGGTCAGCCAGACCCGCCAATGGATGTTGAACGCCTGGGTAACGTAGAAGGCGAACAGCGAACGCAGCACATGGATGGCGGCAAGCACCGCGAACACCCCCAGCATGTACCAGAACGCCGTCTGATCCAGGGCCTGCAACGCGCTGTAGAAGCCGTTGTACCAGAACGAGAACAGCACGTTCAGGCGTACCGAGAACAGGGTCAGCACCAGCAGCAGGGCGAATGCCAGCAACGGCCGCCAACTGCGTTGAATGCTGAAATAGGGCCCGGCGAGCTGCCAGAACTGGCGGCCCCATCGGGTGCCGCGCACGGCCAGCGTGGCGGCGCCGATGAAGCAGACGAAGGTGATGCCAGTGGCGATTGCCAGCCAGCTCAGGCTCTCTTGCAGCGCCTGGTGCCAGTTCATGTCCATGGTGGGATTCCGTGACAGTGTTTTCGCGAGCGTAGCATTGGCTTGCGAATAGCCTCACGTATATGACGGACATTTCATTTTTTTGCCTGTCACGGCCTCATCGCGGGGCAAGCCCGCTCCCACGCGTAACTGTGTGGGAGCGGGCTTGCCCCGCGATGCGGCCACACCATCAGTCGCTAGGCCAGTGCCTCCCGCACTTTCGGATCAAGCCCTTCCCCCGCATGGGCCTCGATCCACTCCCCCAACTGCTTGCGCATCGCCGGTGTCCAGAAGCTCTGCAGGTGCTGCCTTACCCCCTGCACTGCCTTATCCCGGTCCGGCTCGCTGTCGAAGTAGTGGGCGATCTGGTTGGCCATCTTCACCAGGTTGTCGCTGCTCATCGGCGCACCTCTGCCTTTTCCTTGCCTTGCGCCTGACGTCGCTCGTCGAGCAGGCGCCGCTGTTCGTCACTGAAGCTCTGGTAGCGCTTCTGCCATTCCGATGGCTGGAACACCTTGACCACCTCCACTGCGGTGACTTTGTACTCGGGGCAGTTGGTGGCCCAGTCGGAGTTGTCGGTGGTAATCACGTTGGCGCCGGACTCGGGGAAGTGGAAGGTGGTGTACACCACCCCCGCTGCCACCCGCCCGCTGACCCTGGCACGCAGCACGCTCTGCCCCGCACGGCTGCCTACGCCGACCCAGTCGCCGTCGTTGATGCCGCGGCTCCCGGCGTCGCTGGGGTGGATCTCCAGGCGGTCCTCGGCGTGCCAGGCGACGTTATCGGTACGCCGGGTCTGCGCGCCGACGTTGTACTGGCTGAGGATGCGCCCGGTGGTCAAGAGCAGCGGGTAGCGGTTGTTGACCTTCTCGTCGGTGGGCACATAACCGGTGAGCATGAAGCGGCCCTTGCCGCGCACGAACTGGTCGATGTGCATGGTCGGGGTGCCATCGGGCGCGGCGTCGTTGCACGGCCACTGCAGGCTGCCGTGGCGGTCGATCTCGCTGTAGCTGACGCGGTGGAAAGTCGGCGTCAGGCGGGCAATTTCGTCCATGATCTCGGACGGGTGGCGGTACTGCATCGGGTAACCCAGGGCGTTGGCCAGGGCCATGGTGGCTTCCCAGTCTGCCTTGCCGGCCAGCGGCTCCATCACCTTGCGTACCCGCGAGATGCGCCGTTCGGCGTTGGTGAAGGTCCCGTCCTTTTCCAGGAACGAACTGCCCGGCAGGAACACATGGGCAAACTTGGCCGTTTCGTTGAGGAAGATGTCCTGCACCACCACGCATTCCATCGCCAGCAAGGCCGCGGTGACGTGCTGGGTGTTGGGGTCGCTCTGGGCGATGTCCTCACCCTGGCAGTACAGCGCCTTGAAGCTGCCATCGAGCGCGGCCTCGAACATGTTGGGGATGCGCAGCCCAGGGTCGGGTTGCAGCGTCACGCCCCAGGCCTGTTCGAACTCGCTGCGCACACTGGCGTTGGAGATATGCCGGTAGCCGGGCAGCTCGTGGGGGAACGAGCCCATGTCGCAGGAACCCTGCACGTTGTTCTGCCCGCGCAGCGGGTTCACCCCTACCCCTTCACGGCCGATGTTGCCGGTGGCCATGGCCAGGTTGGCGATGCCCATCACCGCGGTGCTGCCCTGGCTGTGCTCGGTCACGCCCAGGCCGTAGTAGATCGCTGCATTGCCACCGGTGGCGTACAGCCGGGCGGCGGCGCGGATCTGTTCGGCGGGCACGCCGCACACCGGGCCAAGCAACTCCGGGGCGTTGTCGGGCTGGGCGACGAAATCGCGCCAGCGGGCAAAGTCCTCGGTCTCGCAGCGAGCATCGATGAAGCGCTGGTCAAGCAGGCCTTCGCTGACGATCACATGGGCCAGGGCGTTGAGCATGGCCACGTTGGTGCCCGGGCGCAGTTGCAGGTGCAGTTCGGCACGGGCGTGGGGCGAGTCGACCAGGTCGATGCGCCGCGGGTCGATGACGATCAGCCGCGCGCCCTGACGCAAGCGGCGCTTGAGCTGCGAGCCGAACACCGGGTGGGCGTCGGTGGGGTTGGCACCGATTACCAGCACCACGTCGGCCTGCATCACCGAGTCGAAACTCTGGGTGCCGGCGGATTCGCCGAGGGTCTGCTTGAGGCCATAGCCGGTCGGTGAGTGGCAGACCCGCGCGCAGGTGTCGACATTGTTGTTGCCGAATGCGGTGCGCACCAGCTTCTGCACCAGGTACGCCTCTTCGTTGGTGCAGCGGCTGGAGGTGATGCCGCCGATGGAATCGCGCCCGTACTTGAGCTGGATGCGGCGAAACTCGCTGGCGGCATAGGTCACCGCCTCGTCCCAGCTGACCTCCTGCCACGGATCCTCCAGGCGTTTGCGGATCATCGGCTTGGTGATGCGGTCGGGGTGAGTGGCGTAGCCCCAGGCGAAGCGCCCCTTGACGCAGGCGTGGCCGTGGTTGGCGCCGCCCTGCTTGTCCGGGACCATGCGCACCAACTGGTCGCCCTTCAGTTCGGCACGGAACGAGCAGCCCACACCGCAATAGGCGCAGGTGGTAATCACCGCACGCTCGGGCTGGCCGAGCTGAACAAGGCTCTTCTCGCTGAGAGTCGCGGTCGGGCAGGCCTGCACGCAGGCACCGCAGGAGACGCATTCGGAACTGAGAAAATCGGCGCCACCGGCGGCTGCCACCCGCGAGTCGAAACCGCGCCCGGTGATGGTCAGGGCGAAGGTGCCCTGGATGTCTTCGCAGGCGCGTACGCAGCGGCTGCAGACGATGCACTTGCTGGGCTCGTAGTCGAAGTACGGGTTGGACACGTCCTTCTGTTCACTCAGGTGGTTGTCGCCGTCATAGCCGTAGCGCACCTCGCGCAGGCCGACCTGGCCGGCGACGGTCTGCAGCTCGCAATTGCCGTTGGCCGAGCAGGTCAGGCAGTCCAGCGGGTGGTCGGAAATGTACAGCTCCATCACATTGCGCCGCAGGTCGGCCAGGCGCGGGGTTTGCGTGCGCACCACCATGCCCTCGTTGACCGGCGTGGTGCACGACGCCGGGTAGCCGCGCATGCCGTCGATCTCGACCATGCACATGCGGCACGAGCCGAAGGCTTCGAGGCTGTCGGTGGCACACAGCTTGGGGATGCTGGTGCCGAGCAACGCGGCGGCGCGCATCACCGAGGTGCCGGCGGGCACGCTGATCGAACGGCCATCGATGACCAGGCTGACCTGCACGTCGCTGACGCGCTCGGGGGTACCCAGGTCGATATCGCTGCTGGGGTCGAAGTAGTTGATCATTGCGCGGCCTCCAGGCCGAAATCGGCGGGGAAGTGCTTGAGGGCGCTGGCCACGGGATACGGGGTCATCCCGCCCATGGCGCACAGCGAACCGTACTGCATGGTGTCACAAAGGTCGCGCAGCAGGCCGGCCTGGCGTTCGCGCAAGGCCGGGTCGGTGCTGGCGATCAGACGGTCGATCACCTCGACGCCGCGGGTCGAACCGATCCGGCACGGCGTGCACTTGCCGCACGACTCTTCGGCGCAGAACTGCAGGGCGAAGCGCGCCATGCCAGCCATGTTCAGGGTGTCATCGGCCAGCACCACGCCGCCGTGGCCGAGCATCGCGCCGATGGCGACAAAGGCTTCGTAGTCCAGCGGCGTATCGAACTGCGCTGGCGGCACCCAGGCCCCCAGCGGGCCACCGACCTGCGCGGCCTTGATCGGCCGGCCGCTGGCGGTACCGCCGCCGTAACCTTCCACCAGCTCGCGCAGCGTGAGGCCGAACGCCCGCTCCACCAGGCCGCCGTGGCGAACATTGCCGGCCAGCTGGAACGGCAGGGTGCCCAGCGAGCGGCCCATGCCGAAGTCGCGGTAGTACGCCGCGCCCTTGGCCAGGATGATCGGGATCGAGGCCAGGGTGAGCACGTTGTGCACCAGTGTCGGCAGGCCGAACAGCCCCTCCAGCGCTGGCAGCGGTGGCTTGGCGCGGACGATGCCGCGCTTGCCTTCAAGGGACTCGAGCAGCGCGGTTTCCTCGCCGCAGATATAGGCGCCCGCACCGACCCGCACCTGCAGGTCGAAGGCCACGCTTTTGCCGGCGACGTCAAGGTAACCGGCTTCGCGGGCCAGCAGGATCGCCTCGTTCAGGGTACGGATGGCATCCGGGTACTCCGAGCGCACATAGATGTAGCCTTTGCTCGCCCCCACGGCGAGCCCGGCGATGATCATGCCCTCGATCAGCAGGAAGGGGTCGCCCTCCATCAGCATGCGATCGGCGAAGGTGCCGGAGTCACCCTCGTCGGCATTGCACACCACGTATTTCTGCGCGGCCTGGGCCTCGCGCACGGTGCGCCACTTGATGCCCGCCGGGAACGCCGCGCCACCTCGGCCACGCAGGCCGGACTCAAGCACGGCGGCGACCACCTCGTCGCCCTCCATCAGCGTTGCCCGGCGCAGGCCTTCGAAGCCGCCGTTGGCGTGGTAGTCGTCCAGCGACAGCGGCCGGGTGATGCCCGCGCGGGCAAACAGCAGGCGTTGCTGGGTTTTCAGGTAAGGAATCTGCTCGACCAGGCCCAGTGCCAGGGCATGGCCTGGCTCGCCTGTGGCCAGCGCGTCGAGCAAGCCCGGCACGTCTTCGACCGCGACCGGCCCGAAACCCAGGCGGCCGGCGTCGCTTTCCAGCTCGAGCAACGGCTCCAGCCAGTACAGGCCACGCGAACTGGTGCGCTGGATGCGCAGCGGCAGCTGGCGGCGCTCAGCCTCGCGGGCCAGCGCCTCGGCCACCTGATCGGCACCGACGGCGCGGGCCACCGAATCACACGGAATGCACAGGTTCAACATGCCTTCACCTCCTCCCGGCAGCCATCCACCAGCGCCCGTAAGCGCTCGGGGGTGAGCCGTGCGTGCAACTGGCCATCGAGCTCGAGCGCCGGTGAACAGGCACAAGCGCCCAGGCAGTAGACCGGGCGCAGGCTCAACGCGCCGTCTGCGCTGGTGCCGTGGTCGTCCAGGCCAAGCTGTTCACGCAACTGTGCGGCCAGCGCCTCGGCACCGCGGCTCTGGCAGGACTCGGCGCGGCACAGGCGCAGCGTGTGCCGCGCAGGCGGTGTGGTGCGAAAGTCGTGGTAGAAGCTGATGACCCCGCGCACCTCGGCCAGGCTGAGGTTGAGGGCATGGGCGATTTCATTGATGGCGATGTCGGGGATATGGCCGACGCCGGCCTGGATGGCGTGAAGGATCGGCAGCAAGGCGCCGGGAGTGTCCTTCTCACGGGCCAGGACGCGCTGGATCAGGGGCAGGTGGTTCAACTCATCAGGCATACAGCAAACCTCGGCAACCCGGGCCACCCCGAAATGCGAGCAGTACCCGGCGGTGTTCAGCTGCGGTGCGCGGCCACGTCACGGTGGCAGTGTGCCGGGCACCCTCCTTGCCGGCGGCCGGGCGTCTAGGTGCGCGCGGTCCGAAGGCATCCTCTGAGCATGGCAGGTCTGGGGCCTTGGGGTTGTGCGCGGGCGACCCGGCGCGTCCTGAAACCGACCACTGGAGGGCCCATCATCGGCGGGGCAATCGTAACGTTGTGATCAGCCCGCTCCCCCGTTGACGAGGCTTGCTACGTAGTTCTCTACGCGACAGCGCAGCCGGTCAGTCCACGACCACATGCGGCAGGAACCGCGAGCTGTCCTTGGTGATCAGGGTGTCGTCTTCGCGAATGCCGATCCCCGAGGCCAGATCACCGACCACCCACGAACCGATCAAGGTGTAGCTGTCGCCGAACTTCGGCAAAGGCGCGAAACCTTGCAGGATATACGGTGCATCGTCGTAGGGCCCGTCCTCGAACACCCGCTGGTCATCGGTGGTGCGAATGTCCACATTGGCCCCCTCGCGGGAGAAATACGGCTTGCGCACCCAGCCCTTGGGCACCGGCCGCCGGGGGTCTTCGTCGAGGAAGGCTGGCAACAGGTTCGGATGGCCCTCGTGCCATTCCCACAACAACGGCAGGATGCCCTTGTTGGAAATCAGCGACTTCCACGCTGGCTCGACGAACTGGGTATCACAACCGGCGATGGCCTGGCCGAAGTCTTCGTGGAAGATATGCTCCCAGGCGTGCAGCTTGAACAGGCGCGGGATGGGTCGGCCTTCGAGGTCGACGAAACGCCCCTCGCCGTTCAGACCGATATCCTCCAGGTCGATATGTCGGGTGCTGATACCCACGTGCCCGGCCATCTTGCGCAGGAAATCCGTGGTGCCACGGTCCTCGATCGAGCCGCCGATGGCCGAGAAGTAGAACGGGCTTTCACATTCGAAGGCCGCAAAAGCCCGCACCAGGTCTTCAGCCAGGGTGTTGAACTGGCTGGCATGGGCCGGCAGCACGCCGCGCTCAATCTGCTGCTCAAGCCAGATCAGCTGGAACGCCGCCGCCTCGTACAGCGAGGTCGGCGTGTCGTAGTTGGCCTCGATCAGCTTGGCCGGGCCCGTGCCGTCGTAGCTGAAGTCGAAACGCCCGTACAGGTGCGGATGCCCCTCCTTCCACGAACGACGCACCAGGTCGAAAAACGCCGGCGCAATCGCCAGGCGGGTCATCAGCGCTTCGCTGTCGACAATGCGCGCCACCGCGTCCAGGCACATCGCGTGCAGCTCCTGGGTGGGCGCCTCCAGGTCACGGCTGACCTGGGCCTCACTGAACTGGTAGTAACCGCGCTCATCCCAGTAGCGCTCGCCGTCGATGGTGTGAAAGGCGAAGCCTTCGCGCTCGGCGGTGGTGCGCCAGTCCGGGCGTTCGTCGCAGTGGACCTTGCGCATGCTCAACCGCCGAAACTGAAGCCGCCGCTGCTCTTGCCGCCCCAGCCGCTGCGCGCAGTGGCCTGGCTGCCGAAGCCGCCACGAGAGATCGACGAGGACACGCTGGAGCGGGTCGAGTTTCTGGACTTGTAGCTGCTAGCGCTGGAGCTGCCGGAGTAGTAGCTGCTGTAGCTGCCGCCGCTCTGCTGGGCCTGGTCGGAGCGCTCGAAGCGTTTGCCTTGGTCGATCTGCTGGCCGAGGGTGGTGGTGCGGTAGTCGCCGCGGCTGTCGCGATACTGGTAGACCGGCTGCGAGTAGTACTGGCGATTACCGCCGCTGAGCACCTGGCCGAGCAGCAGGCCGGCGAGCAGGCCATTGAAGTTGCTGCCACCGCTGACAGCCTGGCCACTGCTCTCGACCTGGGTGCGGGCCGCGTCGACCTGCGACTGGCTCACCTCGCCCGACACCGCCAGCTCGAAACCGCCAAGACGCGGCATGTAGCGGTTGTCGCTGGTGACCTGGCAGTAGTCCGGCACGAAATCGGCCTCGCACGCCGCCTTGTCGCCATAGGTCGGCGCGACCCGACGGTGATCGGCCAACGCCTCCATATAAGCATCGGAACACACGTCCACCGGCACCTTGTCATCGACACAGGCCTGGACGGTGGTGTAGTTGCTGCGCTTGCTGACCGTGTAGGTCTCCTCGGGCGCGCTGCACGCGGTGAGCGCCAGCGGCAGGGAACTGGCCAGCACCAGCTTGACGGAACTGCGTCTCATGTATGGCTCCTTGCGCGCAAACGACTCAGACCGACGGGGTCATGCAGGCCGAATTGAGAAAGCCCACGCTGATCGCCACGGCGGCGGCGTAGATCGCGGCGGCCATCTCGCCCTTGGCGATGCGGCTGGCCAACCCCTTGAGCACCAGGCTGGTAATGGCGAAGGCCAGCAGTTGCACCACGGCAGCGATCACCACCCAGACCACGAAGTCGAGCAGGCCGACGCTGTAGGCGATGATGTTGCTGGCCGGCAGCGAGAAGCCGATCAGCGCGCCGCCCAGGGCGACAGCGGCGGCGCTGTTATTGTCGCGGATCAGGGCGAATTCGCGGTGCGGGGTGAGGTGCGTGTAGATGAACTGGAACAGCCAGAACAGCACCAGCGCCACGCTGATGTAGAGAATGAAGCCGATCACTGCCTGGGCGTTGAGCGACATGCGAAGTGCGTCGAGCATGGTGAATCCTTGTCAGATGACGTTGAAGTCCGTTGATTGCAGGGTGACACCCACCGAAGTGGTCAGGCTGACATTGCCGTCCTCGTCTTCCTCCACCGACAGCAGGAGGAATTCGCGGCGATCGGTCAGGCCGGTTTCGCGGGCATACAGCATCGACAGGTGCTGGATGCGGTAGCTGGTCTCGGGGCTGGTGACCCACTCGCTGATCGGCGTGAGCTCGGTCTGCCCCTCTTCGCTGCCCCACTGGCGAACGAACTCGTAGCCTTCGTGCTCGTAGTACGGCAGGCCGATGTTCGACTCGGGGCCGACCAGGCGCTTGAGCTCCGCGTCGCTGGTGACCGGCACCACGCTGTAGTAACCGAACAGGATGATGTCACGGACATCGTCAGCGGACGCGCCGTTCATCACCACCTGCAGCCAGTAGTCCTCGTTTTCCATATAGAAGCGCGCCAGGCGCACAGACTGGCCGAGGTCAACCTCACCAATCGCCCAGACCACTTCCTGCTCGGGAACCTCCAGTTCGCAATGCCCGTCGAGCAGTAGTTTGAGTGAGCGATCGAGCTTGAGCATGCGCCCACTGCCCAGGCCGAATGGCAGGTTGCCTTGGGCCTGACTGCTGGCGGCAGGTTTGGGGGCTTCGAAGCCCATGAAGCGTTTCAACCAACCCACGGGGCATCTCCTGGGTGAGAGGGTGACGGATCAGGAGCCAGTACTGGAGCTGTAGCAAACAGGCTGGGCCTGTCGGCAGAAGGCGACATTGAAAATCCCTTGGGTCGCGGCAGTCCTTTGGCGGGGGCGACACGATACTGCTTTTCGTATGCCCCGCCAACGGGTCTGCAGCAGGGTTTTTGCACCAGCCCCACGATGAGGCCGGCCCACTCAGCGAATCACTGCGCCGGCTTGGCCGCCTTGGCCTTCAAACGTGCCAGCACATCGTCGGCACCACTGTTGCTGGCGCCGATCCCAGCCGACTTCAGGCGTGCTTCCAGATCGCTGCCGTCAGCCTTGCCCGCCAGCTCCGCCGCCGCTTCCAGCTCGGCGGCACGCTCGGCCTGGCGCTTCTTGATACGATCCAGCGACCCGACCGCCGTTTCCAGGCTGCCATTGGCGCCGCCGGTGGCCGACGCCGCGCTGACCTGGGCACGCTGCACGCTTTCGCGAGCCTTGACCAGATCAACCTGTTGCTTGAGGCCCTTGATCTGCGCCTCGGTCTTGTTCACGGTGGCGGTCAGGGTCGTCACCGACGCACCGAACTGGTCGGCCAGCGCCTGCTCGCTGTCACGCTGGTTGGTCAGGTCGGCGATGCGCGCCGCGCATTCGTGGGCCAGGCCCTCCTCGCCCTTGTCCAGCGCGGCAATGGCCTTCTGCTCCCAGTCGCCGATGGTCTTGTCGAACTCGGTGATGCGCTGCTGCGCGGTCTTGTGCTTGGCCATGATCTTGACCAACTGGTTGCGCGCATCGATCAGGTTGTTGTCCGCGTCGCGGATCTCCTGGTCGAGGATGCGCAGGGCCTGGGAGTCGACGATCGCCTCACCGACTTCCGAAGCACCGCCACGCAGGGCGGTGACGATCTTTCTCAACAAACTCATGATGCAATCTCCGGAATCAGTGGGTGAAGTAGTCTTCGAAATCTTCGGCGGCGGTGATGACGTTGTCGGCCAGGGTGTGGATCTCCTGGACGATGTTGTCCAGCGACGAGGCCGCGCTCAGGGCGCCGAATATGGTGTACACCGACTCGCCCGAGGGCAGCGTGTGCAGGCCGATGGACGACAGCGGGAACACGTCGCGGGTACGCAGCACTGCATCGTTGAATGCAGCGCGGTCTTTCACCTGGCTGGCTTGCACCAGCAGCGTGTCGACCAGGATCTGCTCACCGGCCACGGCGATGTACAGCGGCAGGCCGTCCAGTTCGTTCATCACCAGCTTGAGGCTGGGCTCGGCGCCCTGTTGCAGGGACAGGCCGATCGACCCGCCGCGCACCTCGTCCAGGCCTTGCAGGGCGCCGTGCAGCGTTTCGATCGTCCAGTGGGTGTGCTCGGTCATGAAATCCTCCGTTCTGACCTGTTTGCCCGCGTGGGGCTGACGTAAAGCCTTCTCGATACCGCGCAGGGCGGCGGCGTGCTCGGGCAGGATCCACAGCTCACGCTTGACCAGGCCCGCGGCCTTGAGCCGGGCGCGCATGTCACGCATGTAGTCGGTGGAGCTTTTCTTGCCTGTCATCGAAGGGGGTGTCCTTGTCTCACATGTGAGGCAAGTTACGCCTGGACCATGAGCTACGCAAGCCTCACATGTGAGATATCAGGCCCGCCCGGTGCGCCCGACCCGACCTAACCCGCCAGCCGCGTCAGTCGCTGCAACGCCTCGATCACCTGCGGGTCACGCGCCTCGAGCACATCCACCTGGATTCTTGCGATCACCGCCTTCAGCAGCTCGGTCTGACTCATCCGGGTTTGCCCCAGCAGCGTCAGGAAGTCCTCGGCCATGTGCACGTTGACCTTCATCGACAACCGCCGCGTGGCGCCGGACGCCGGCAACCCCCTCTGACGCCGCTGCGCGTCGAGTGCCTGGACGAAGGCCTCGTGGCCGGGTTGCAGACCCGCCCCCTGGCGGGCCTGCACCAGCCAATGGAAATAATGGGCGAGGAACAGCTTGCGCAAGTGTGCCCCCGCCTCGCTGCTGACCGCTTGCATTGCCGCGTCGAGCACATCGAGATACACCGCCGGCAGCCGCGCCTCGATCGACTTGAGCTGCTGCTTGCGCGCCTCGCGGATTGCCGGGGTGGACTGAGGCGGGATGGCCACCACCGTATCGCAGCCATCGCACACGCCCACCAGGATGTCTCGCGCCAAACCCTGCCCATCGCTGAACGGCACGTCTCGGCGCAGATAACGCGTGGTTACCACTGCCTGGCAATGCTCGCAGAGCGCCTTGCCGATATCGCCTTCGAAAAGAATCTTCATTGCCTGGGTACTCACTGATGAACGCTGATGAACCAGGTGTCTGGCTCGAGAAAATAGAACTTGATGTACCAACCGTGCCACCTGATCAGGTGAACTTCGACCGATGCCACGGTGTGATGGGGGCTGCTGCGGTAATGGGTGCCGTTGCAGGCGCGGATGACGTCGATGACCTGCGCCGCAGTAACCGCTCCAGTCGCCAACAGGTTCTTCACCTCGATATCGCCGCGTGACGCATGCAGGTACTCACCTGCTTCGAGGGCTGCGATCACCGCGCGCCTCACTGTTTTAAAGCCTTTTTGCATGGTACATCCCTGTCAATACGAAAATCATCGTACGCACCTGAAGCGATTGCCAGTCTTCCATTGCCTCAGGCGACCAGTGGCGCTCCGGCAGGTTCTGCCAGAGCACATCACGTTGCATCGACTATGGCTCTGCGGAGCAGCCGCTGAAGCGCGGCTGTGTAACCAGCGCTTTCACAATGTTCCCCGATGTGCCGAGGCAGGTTTTCGGCAGGTCACTGGAGGCCGCCCGGCTCCTCATTACGGCACCTGTAGCCTCCCGCGCCCATTCGCCAAGCTATTGAAATGGAATGCACTAGCAAAAGGCCTGTACGATACGCGCCGGCGGCCGGGGCCCCTGCCCAGGGCGACGCCTGCGCTGTTCACCATGGAAGCTGTTGTGCCCTGCGGGCCCACTCGCAGGCACGTTGCGTGCTGCCTGGATCCAGAAGGCGATTGGAAGGGAATTAAGGACTACCACTGTGTCAAACGACAAAAGCTATCCGCTCACGCCACACGATGTTTCAAACGTTCTTCCGCCCAGCGGTGCAACGACTACCCAGCCGGCCCAAGGCACCGCAAGAACAGTTGATTATCGAGCGGACATCGACGGACTGCGTGCAATTGCCGTTCTGCTGGTGCTGGTCTTCCATGGCGGGCTCACACTGTTCCCGTCGGGGTTCATCGGCGTCGATATCTTCTTCGTCATCTCCGGCTACCTGACCTCTTCGATCATCCTCAGGTCGATGGAAAAAGGCACGTTCACTTTCTCCGGGTTCTACGCGCGACGGATCTGGCGGCTTCAGCCTGCGGTGCTGGCCCTGTTGGTCGGTACCCTGGCAGTGGCCACCGTCCTGTACCTGCCGGATGACTATGTCAATTTCCTGAAGAGCGAGAAGTACACAAGCCTGCTGCTGTCAAACCAGTACTTCGGCAAGGCAACGGGCGGCTATGCAACGGCGGACGCCGCGACCCTGCTGCTCATGCACACCTGGTCGCTGGCCATCGAGTGGCAGTGGTACATCGTGCTGCCGCTGGGGCTGTGGCTGCTGAACCGCTCGCTGAGCAAACGCCAGCTGGGCTATGCCTGTGTACTGTTGACGCTGCTGTCGTTCGGCGCCGCCCTGTATATTTCCAAGGCCTTCTATGGACATGGCTACTACTTCTTCACGGCACGCATCTTCGAACTGATGATCGGTTCCTGCGTCGCCGTGCTGGGCAACGGCAGGAACCAGCCTGGCAAGGTCCTGGCCTCGGCCATCGCACTGGTTGCGATGCTGGTCATCGTCCTGACCGCCCTGCAAGTCATCCCGGTGGCAAGCTACCCGGACCATCACGCGCTGCTGGTCTGCCTGGCCACCGCCGCGCTGCTGTTCGTCGGCCCCTCCAGCATCACCTCCAGGCTGCTGTCGTCCAGGCCGGTGGTCTTGATCGGCTTGATCTCGTACTCACTGTACCTGTGGCACTGGCCGATCATCGCCACCGTCAACTACCTGGGCATGGAAAAGACCCCAACGGTCATCGCCAGCTACTTCGCCCTCACCTTCGCCCTGGCCACGCTGTCCTACCTGCTGGTGGAAAAACCACTGCGCCACTCGCGCCTGGGCTTCACCAAGACCCTCGTGCTGATGCTGATCGTGCCGGCCATCGGCCTGTCGGCACTGCATGCCGCCGGGAAAAAGGCCGACGGTTGGCCCGCCCGCTTCGACTACGGTACCGACGGCGTCCTGACCCGCCTCAAGGCCGCCGAAGTGCCTCACCGTGAAAAATGCCTGGAAGGTGCCCGCGATGGCTCGGACGAGCGTTGCGCCATGGGCGACGTACAGTCGCCAACCAAGGCGCTGCTGATCGGCGACTCGTTCTCCAACCAGGAGTGGGGCTTCATCGATACCCTGGCCAAGGACGCGAACATATCGGTCATGGCGCAATCCTTCTCCGCCTGCCTGACCTTGCCTGGCGTCTACCTGTACGACTGGTACAAGTTCAAGGAGCTGTACGTCACCTGCCATGCGGCCAGCGCCGACTATTACCAGCTGATCAAGCAGAACCAGTACAAGTACGTGATGATCGGCCAGATCTGGGAGAACTACGTGAATACCGACAGGGTAGTCACCGCCCTGGCAGACGAGCGTACCGAAGCGCTCTCCAACCAACGGCTCAAGGCCGCGCTGCTTGAAGGGCTACAGGCCATCCGCGAGGCCGGTGCCATTCCGGTGATCGTCAAGGCCAACAGACTGATGCCGCCCAGCGTCAACAACTGCGTGTACCGCAACATCAAACTGCGCGGGATGTTCGGCGTCGCGGCCGAAAGCGCGCATTGCAACCAGCAACCTTGGGATGGCGTTGAAGATCCCAAGCTCACCGCGCTGTTCAAGGCCGCGCAGCAGGCTTATCCAGAGCTGATCATCATTGATCCGAAGGATGCGCAGTGCCGGGACGGCGCCTGCCTGATGGCCATCGACGGGGTGCCGGTGTACCGCGATATCGGCCATATCACCGATTACGCCTCGTACTGGTTCGGCCAGCAGTACCTGCAGCACAAGGGCAACCCCTTCCTGCAACCTGCCCAGTAATCAGAGGCTTGCAGGGCCAGCGCAAGGCTGGCCCTGCAACCTTGCGCTGGACAACACGGGTCACCAGCGCAACAGTCGCGGGCCGATAGCCGCCCCCAAGAGTGTCGGCAGCAACATCCCCAACACATACCAGAGCCCCCAGAACGGCACGCCCATCTCCGGGCAATGCAGGCAGTAAGCCAGGGTTGCCGTTGAACCGGCCAGCAATCCGCCAGCCGCACCGGCCTGGCGCAGGCGGGTTGGCGCCAGGCCGCGCAGCGCCCAGTACACGCCAAGCAAGCAGGGAAGCGACAACAGGGCGATGTTCAAGGCACAGGTCCGCCAGGTGCGACCGAAGACAAGGTCGGCGCGGGCTTCGATGGGCGCACCGACCAGGCTGATCAATGCCCCCAGCCAGACCAGTGCCAACGGCAGGCCAAGCAGGCCCCACAGTGCGCCACCCTCAACACCAGGGCGAGCCAGCCGGTGCGTCAACCACAAACCGAGCAACGCCAGGCTGGAGGGCAGCGCAACCTTGGCCCAGAACAGTGGCGTGCGGGCGACCTCCAGAAGGTCGCTGCGCACACCGTAGAGGGTTATCGTCATCAGTAACGCCCCCATCAAGCCACCGACCAGTGCCAAGCCCAGGCGTTTCGCCGAAACGTGGCGATCCACCGGGCCTTCGTGAATGGCCAGCAGGGTAATCAAGTCATCGGTTTTCATCATGGTCACTCCTGCTTCCAATCAACCTGGCCAGGGCTTTCAAGCCTCGATGTATGCCCACCTTCACCGCCGAAGCGGAGAGCCCGGTAAGGCACGCGGTTTCCTCCACTGACAACCCCTCCAGCTTGACGTGGACGATTGGCAGCCGCTGACGTGCCGGCAATTGCTCGAGCAAGCGAGCCAGGTCTCGACTGGCCTCGGCCGGTTCCGCGTCCGAGTCGGCGAACAGCTCGGCGTCATCGTCCAGCGGGGCATTTCGCGCTTCGTGGCGGGCGAAGTTGCGCAGGTGATCGGCCAGCTTGTAGCGGGCAATCGCCTGCACCCAGGCCGTCAATGGCTGCTGCGCCTGGTAGGTGTGGCGCGCGTTGTGCACCGCCAGCAGCACCTCCTGCACCAGGTCCTCGACCTCGGCCGGGCGCCAAGCCAGGCGCCGCTGCAGAAAACCACGCACATGCAGCGCCAGCGCCGCGAGGAATTCGCGATACGCCACGGCGTCGCCGGCGAGCCCGCGCAGCAACAAAGCCTGCAACTGCAACTCGCGCGAATGGAGTACCGCCTGAGGATTAGTTCGTTGCATTGGCCGCCTGGGTTACACCCTCGCCGCGTTTCTTTTCACCGACCCCCTGCCGTGCGAACGTCGGCCTGCCTCCATACGGTAGGTGGCCGGCAGGTACTGCGCGAAATATTTTGTTGCGGGTGTAACCCGATGGACCCTGGCCGCGAACTACTCCATGAGCCGCCGGTAATTCGCCACGGCCCCACCCTTTGGAGACCTACCATGAAAGCCCTCGCCCTCACCACTGCCGCCCTTGCCCTCGCCTCGCTGGCAGGCGTCGCCATGGCCGCAGAAACCGCCCAACCCGCCGGCACCGGTGCCGCCATGGAAAAATGCTACGGCGTTGCCATGGCCGGCAAGAACGACTGCAAGGCTGGCGCCGGCACCACCTGCGCCGGCAGTGCCAAAAAAGACTACGACGGCATGCACTGGAAAAACGTCCCGGCCGGCTCCTGCACCTCGATCAAGACGCCCAACGGCATGGGCTCGCTGACCCCGATCAAGTCCTGAGTGCAGGAGGCCGACCATGAACGGCAACACGCGGCTGGGCGCCGGGCTCGGGCTCAAGGCCGAGCACTACGCCCAGGCCTTGGCACATCGCGCCGACGGGCTGTGGTTCGAAGTGCACCCGGAAAACTACATGGTCGGCGGCCCACGGCTCGCCTGGCTGACGCGCATCGCCGAGCAGCATCCGCTGTCGCTGCACGGCGTTGCACTGTCACTGGCAGCCGACGCTGAACCGGATGCCACGCACCTGCGGCATTTGCGCGCCTTGATCGATCAGGTACGCCCGGCGTTGGTGTCCGAACACCTGGCCTGGTCGACCTGGCGCGGCCAGTACCACCCCGACCTGCTGCCCTTCCCCCGCAGCAACGAGGCATTGGGGCGAATCGCCGACAACATCCAGCGCAGCCAGGAGGCCCTGGGGCGGCGCCTGTCCATCGAGAACCCCAGCCACTACCTGCAGTTGCAGGGGCATGACTGGGACGAGATCGATTTCCTCGCCGAGCTGGTCCGGCGTACCGGCTGCGGCTTGCTGCTGGACGTCAACAATGTGCACGTCAGCGCACACAACCTTGGTTTCGACGCAACCGACTACCTGCACCGGTTCCCTGCCCAGGCCGTGACCGAGGTGCACCTGGCGGGGTACAGCCATGACGACCAGGGGGCGCTGCTGATCGACTCCCATGACGCCAGCATCGCCGAGCCAGCCTGGGCGCTGTACCAAGGGCTGATCGAGCGCATCGGGCCACGCCCGACGCTGATCGAACGTGACGGCAACCTTCCTCTTTTCGACGAGTTGCTCGCCGAGCGCGACCGAGCCCAGACAATGTTGGAGCGAAAAGGAGCCTTGTCATGAATCCCTCTTTGCGCCAGTTCCAGGACGCATTCGTCGACGCGCTGCAGGGGCGGCCGGCGCCACAACTGACGGCGTTGACCGAACAACCGGCGTTCGCGGTGTACCGCAACACGGTGCTGGCTGGCTGCGTCGATGCCCTGCGCGCCAATTTCCCCAGTGTCGAGCAGTTGGTCGGCCCAGCCTGGATGGGCGATGCGGCGGCAGCCTACGCGCAGCAGTCACCGCCCAGCGATACCCGGCTGATTTACTACGGCGCAACCTTTGCAGACTTTCTCGAAGCGATACAGGCGCAGCACGGCCTGCCCTACCTGGCCGCTGTCGCTCGCCTGGACCGCTTGTGGAACGAGGCCTTCAGCGGGCCCTGCGATCCCTGCCTGGAGCTCGCCGAACTGGCCGGCATGACCGCCGGCGACCTGGCGCACAGCCATCTGCGCCCGCGCGCCAGCGTGCGCTGGCACTGGTTCGCGCAACACCCGGCGTACAGCCTATGGCGCTACAGCCGCGAACAGTTGGCCTGGCCGCAGGACCAGCCCTGGGTCGCCGAAGGTGTGCTGCTGAGCGGCGACGCCGACGGTGTGCGCCACCAGCCCCTGGAACACGGTGGCTGCGCCTTTCTCCAGGCCTGTGCCGACGGATTGACGCTGGACCAGGCGTCGCAGCTCGTGCTGCAGGCCCACCCCGACCTGGACTTCACCGACCTGCTCGGCCGGCTGTTGCAAGCCAAGGTCTTTCGCCCACTCACATTCGCGTAACGGAGCTGCCATGGACATCACCCACCCCACCGTGCCGGCCAATGGCCTGCGGCGCCACTGGAACCGGGCTGCCGATCGCCTGCAACGCCTGCTGGGCGACAACCTGTTGTGCCTGGTCGCCCGGTTCGGGATCGCCTCGGTGTTTTTCCTGTCCGGGCGCACCAAGGTCGAAGGCCTGCTGACCATCACCCCCAGTACCTACGAGCTGTTTCGCACTGAATACGCCCTGCCGCTGATCTCACCCTGGCTGGCAGCGCACCTGGCCGCCTATGCCGAGCACCTGTTCCCGCTGCTGCTGGTACTCGGCCTGCTGACCCGGTTGTCGGCCCTGGCCTTGCTCGGCATGACCACGGTCATCGAAGTGTTCGTTTATCCCGATGCATGGCCCACCCACCTGACCTGGGCCGGACTGCTGTTGTTGCTGATCGCTCGCGGGGCCGGCGCCTTTTCGCTGGACCGATTGCTCAAGCTGCGTTGAGCCTACCAACGATTGACACAAGGCCGCTCCTACAGGGGATCGCACTCGACCCACTTGCCCTTATGGCCGCGCGCATGCAGCGCGGCGCCGAGGAACACCAGCGCCCGCTGGAACACCGGATGACATTCGTTCAGGGGCAGTTGGTCGAGCGCGGCCCAGAAAAATTCGAACACATGACCATGGTCATCGAGCGTCTGATGGGCCCATTGTTCAGCTAGCGGTCCCTTCACTTCACACAGCTGGAACGACCAGACCTGCCCCTGATGACCGGCATCCCAGCACCCCAGGTCATCCTTGATCAGCGCACCGCGAATCCCGGACTCCTCCCATAACTCACGCACGGCTGCCATACCCGGGGCCTCGCCCTTCTCGATGCTGCCCTTGACCAGCTGCACACCCGCCAGCGGATGGCGGAACAACAGCAACCGGGGATACGGCGTGGAGGACAGCACCACTGCACAGGCTTTGTTGGGGAGCATGACGGTTTCCTTGTCGGCGCTTGCGGCCGGCGATCATACGCCTCTGCCGAGCCCCTTCCGAGCCGCGAAGGGTCAAAGACCGCCAATACGTTCCAGTTCACGCTTGAGCGCCTCAGGCGCAAGCGTGGCGAACGGCAATGCGAAGAACGCCCTGCAACGCTGCTCGATACGGGCCAGAGTGGCCTGGAAGGCAGCCTCGACCGCCGCTTCGTCACCTACCACCTCGGAAGGATCCTCCAGCCCCCAATGGGCCTTCAGCGCCGGGCCGAAGTACACCGGGCAAGCCTCACCCGCCGCCTTGTCGCAGACGGTAATGACGATGTCCGGCGGGTTGTCGGCAAAGGCATCGTTACCCTTGCTGCTCAGGCCGGCGATGGCGATGCCGGCCTGCTGCAGGGTTACCAGGCTGCGTGGCAGCACCTGCCCCTTGGGAAAACTGCCGGCGCTCACCGCCTGGAAACCTTGCGGCGCCAGGTGGTTGAACACCGCTTCACTGAGGATGCTGCGGCAACTGTTGGCCGTGCACATGAACAAGACTCGCATGAAAGCTCCTTCGCAGGGTGGTGGGTGTCACAGGCTCAGGCGCAGCGCCAGGGCCGACAGGGTGATCAGCAGTACCGGCAAGGTCAGCACAAGGCCGACCTTGAAGTAGTAACCCCAGCTGATGCGCATGCCCTTGCGCGCCAGCACATGCAGCCACAGCAGCGTGGCCAGGCTGCCGATGGGGGTGATCTTCGGCCCGAGGTCGCAGCCGATGACGTTGGCGTAGATCATCGCCTCGCGCACCAGGCCCTCGGCGCCGCTGGCCTGGATCGACAGCGCCCCGACCAGCACGCTGGGCAGGTTGTTCATCACCGACGACAGCAGCGCCGCAAGCAGGCCGGTGCCCAGGGTGGCGCTCCACAGGCCGTGGGCGGCGAGCTGGTCGAGCAGCCGGGCCAGCAGGTCGGTAAGGCCGGCGTTCTTCAGCCCGTACACCACCAGGTACATGCCCAGGGAGAAGATCACCACCTGCCACGGCGCCTCACGCAGTACCCGGCGGGTGGAGATTCGGTGGCCACGGGCGGCGACCGCGAACAGCAGCGCCGCGCATACGCCCGCCACCACGCTGACCGGGATGCCCAGCGGCTCCAGCGCGAACAGGCCGACCAGCAGCAACAGCAGCGTCGCCCCACCGACGGCGAAAGTGGCCGGGTCACGTATCGCCGAGCTCGGCGCCGGCAAGGTGTCGGCCGGGTAGCGCTGTGGCAGGTCACGGCGGAAGAACAGCCACAGCACCAGCAAGGTGGCGCCAATGCTGGCCAGGTTCACCGGCACCATCACGGCGGCGTAGTCGGCGAAACCCAGGCCGAAATAGTCGGCCGAAACGATGTTCACCAGGTTCGACACCACCAGCGGCAGGCTGGCCGTATCGGCAATGAAGCCGGCGGCCATCACGAACGCCAGGGTGGTAGCGGGGGAAAAACGCAGCGCGATCAGCATCGACATGACGATGGGGGTGAGGATCAGCGCCGCCCCATCGTTGGCGAACAGCGCCGAAACGGCTGCGCCAAGCAGGATGCAAAAGGCGAACAGGCGATTGACACTGCCCCTCGCCCAACGCGCCACATGCAGGGCCGCCCACTCGAAGAAGCCCGCCTCGTCCAGCAGCAGGCTGATGATGATGATCGCGATGAAGGTGGCGGTGGCATTCCAGACGATGGCCCACACCACAGGGATGTCCTGCAGCGAGACCGCCCCCACGGCCAGGGCGATGATCGCGCCCAGCGTGGCGCTCCAGCCGACGCCAAGGCCCCTGGGCTGCCAGATGACCAGGGTGAGGGTGAAAATGAAGACGGCTACGGCGACCAGCATGGGGACCTCGCTTGGCAGGTATTCAGCAGCAGGCGGCAGTGCGCACCGGGCGCTCGTCCATGTTCTGCAGGCGTGTGGCGTTGGCCTGCAGCCACGCGGCATTGGCCTGCAGCGTCAGCTGCAGTACCTCGTGCACCCAGGCAGGCAATTGCGGATTCAGACGGTAGTAGACCCATTGGCCCTGGCGGCGATCCAGCAGCAGGCCGCTGCTGCGCAGCTGGGCGAGGTGGCGGCTGATCTTGGGCTGGCTGTCGTCCAGGGCGCACACCAGTTCGCAGACGCACAGCTCGCCCAGTTGGGCGATCAGCAAGGTGGCACGAGCGCGGGTCTCGTCCGCCAGGCTTTTGAAGAGCTCGGGTGGGGTAATCATGGCAGCACTTTCATATATGGAAATCCGAATATACGGATTTCCATATGTTAAGAACAGCCCGGCGACCAAAATCTTTCGACCTCGGCCGCCACCAGCTGCTGCGTGCTGCAGCCATTGCGGCCGCGGCGCGCAGCACAGCCGTGCCGTCACTCCAGGGTGGCGGTCAGCTCCGGGTTGCCAAAGCCTTGCAGGGTGGCGTTGGACTTGTCGAAGTAGGCGCGCCAGAAGGTTTCCAGGTTCTGGATCATCTTGCCGCTGCGGTAGCCGTTCTTGGCCGTGGTCGGCACGAACGCCGCGCCGTGCACGTAGATGCGCGCACCGCCGAAGTCGGCCAGCAGGTTCTGCTTCTGCACCTTGGCCAGCTCGACGTTAGGGTCGATCTGGCGGATGCCGTTGGCCTGGTAGAAGCTGCCGAAGTCGCTGTATTCGAGCATGTCCGACATCACCAGGATGACGTGCTCGTTGACGTTTTCGGCCTTCTGCAGGTCTTCGCCGACCGCCTTGAGGCTGAACAGGATTTCGCTGCGCGGAATGTCCGAGCTGGACTTGCCCATGACCCCGGCGAACGCCTTGCCGAAGCGCTGGTACAACAGCGCCGACTGGCCTTTGAGGCAGTTGTCCAGCTTGCGCGCCGACATCATCGGCACATTGCCCAGCACCGCCTCGTCGAGGGGCTTTTCCAGTTCGGCGGCGTATTGCAGGCGCGTGTAGTGCCCGTCCAGGTAGGCGCTGAACGAGTACAGGCGCAGCTTGTCGCCCGGCTGCAGGAAGCGCTTGATGTGCCCCCATGCCGTGCGTTGCAGGTCAGTGGTCAAGGGCGTGGTCTGATCGACCACGACGGTGAGCAGGCGCCCCGAGGGGGCGCTGCGGAACTCGTCGACCCGGGCCTGGGTGTAGCAGCTTGGCAGGTCATTGCGCTCGGCCGCCATCAGGGCGCTCGGCGCAAGGATCAGGGCAAGCAGCAGGCGCTTGAGTTTCATCGTATCTCCGAAGTGGGTGTGCCCGGGCCGAGGCGCTAGCGCTGTGGCCAGCGCCCCGGCGGGCGGTGAGTCCGGTCAGGCCGGCTGGCTGTTGGGCTTGTCCAGCATCTGCAGGCGGCGGGCACGCTTGAGCGTGTCGAGCTCGGCCCCCAGGCGCTGTGCCACGTAGGCCAGGTCGTCCTCGTGGAACTCAGTCAGGTCGCCGTACTGGTGCGGGTCGAACCCGCCGACGGCAGGTGCGGGCGCTGGCGCGGCGGCCATCGGCTGAACGGCTGCGGGTGCCGGGGCAACCGGTTCAACCGACGCAGGCGCAGGCGCGACCGCCACTTCCACCACCGGGGCCGGCGCGGCGACTGGCGCAGGGGCTGGCGCGACGGTCACGGTGACCGGTGCGGCGGTGGTCACCGCCACCGTCGGTTGGCTGACATCCACGCTGAACATGGTCACCAGGCCATTGAAGGCATCGCGGTACTGCTGCAGCTGCGGGTCGTTCATCTGGGCGATGCGTGGGCGTGCAACCCGGATGATCTCCTGGATGCGCGCGTTGTCATCGGCGGCGATGGCGGCCTTGAGGTCTTCGATGGCCTTGACGATGTAGGTTTCCACCACCTTGAGGCTTTCATTGGCCATGCTGTCGGCGTTCTCTTTCTTGCGGCGGAATGCCCGGCGCGCTTCCTGCTCGACGATGAATACGCTGAAGGTGCGCTTGGCGTTGTCCTTGCGCAGCTTCTCGCGGTCGTCGCCGCTGACCCGGAACACACTCAGTTGCAGAGACTGCAGCTTGCCCAGCGAATCCTGGGCGTCGGTTGCAACTTCGCGCGCCTTGGTTTCGTGGTAACGCACGAAGTCGGCGGCGCTGGAGAACTTGCGCACCAGGTCCCAGGCGACCCGCGAGTGGGTGCCGGCGAAGCCGAAGCGGTAGGCCAGGAAGGTACTGGTGAGCTGGATGAAGATGAACAGCCCGCTGAGCACGGCGAAGGTCACCAGCGAAGCACGGTGCAGCGCGTCGATCTGGTCCTGGGCCGACTTGCCCGCCGCCTCGTTGGCGATACCCTGCATGTCGCTCGGTACCGGGAAGCTGTCGTCAGCGCCAGCCGGGAAGTCGTCGGCCGCTTGCGACACCGCCGGCGGATGGGCGATCAGCTCGGCTTCCTGGGCGTTGAGGGTTTCGGTCCGCACCCAGAAGGCCGCGATCGCCAGGCCCAGGATGAACACGCCATAGGCGACGACCAGGCCGAAGCGCTTGGCCGGCTTGTCGCCGTTCTTGGGCAGCTTCACCCGGTTGAGCATCTGCTGGTAATGCGGCTTGCCATCATCGATGTGGGTATTGTCGAGGGTCACCAGGTGGGTACGCACCATGTCGCCGTCGGCACCCGAGGCGCGCACGCTCTCGTAGCCGAGAATCTTCGCCACCACGTTGTTGAGGTAAAGCTGGCGGCCGGCGAACTCGGACAGGAACACGCCGATGATCGAGATCACCAGGCCGATGGCGAAGGCACCGGCGATGGCGGTGTTCGGCGTGGCCAGGGTCAGGGCGAACGGCGCCAGGGCGAAGCCGAACGCGCTGGCCTCGATCAGCATCAGCACGATGATCAGCAGCCACAGGCTGAAGCCCTTCTCGTGGCGGTTGTCTTCGTCGATCTTGCCCAGGTAGTCCTGGCAGCGACGGAAGTTTGCTTCCGAGGGCTGGTGGTTGAGGTAGTAGGTTTCGTAGAGGCGGCACAGCTGCGCCTCGGACTCATAGAAACCGACGGCGTTCGGGCACTCCTGGTCGGCCGCCTCACGCGAGCCCGGGTGCTTCACCCAATGGGCGACACGGCCAAGCCATGGCAGGCCGATACGCAGCTTCATCAGCCAGTAGCGCACTTCGTACCAGTGGATGATGATCGGGATCGCCAGGAACAGGGTCGTCACGATCGGCAGCACGAAGTGCCAGTAAAGCGAAAAGAATGTGCGGATGGCATCTAGCATTGGTTGGTCCTGTTAGCGCGCAAGCTTGGGTTTGAACTGGGCGACGTAGGCGTTGTTCTGTTTGGGGTAGTAGATCTCGCCGGCAACGGCGGAACCGGCACGCTTGTCGAAGACGATGTCCATGCAGGTGACGGGGGTTTTCTTCTGGTCCACCGCGAAGACCCGATAGAGGATCTGGGTTTCACCTTCGTAGGTGTTGGCCACCGAGCTGTACACCGGGCTCTGTTTCTTCGAGCTGCTGGCGAAGTTGGAGATGAACTGCATCTTCGGCGCCACCGCCACCTGGGCGTTGTCACGCAGGATGCCCACCGGGCCGACCGTGGCCACATGGCCATTGACCTTGCTGCCCCAGACCTGGCCGTTCAGGCCGGGGAAGAAGTCGTTGGTGCTGTAGTCCTTCAGGGTTGCCCCGGTGGCCAGGTTCTTCACCTCGCCCTCGACCCGCGGCAGGTCGCCCACGCACGAGGTCATCGGCGCACTGGCGTAGGCCGGGCTGATGACCGAGAAGGTCGAGCTCTTGGGCGTGATGTTCGAGGCCAGTGCCGACTGGGTGGTGGTGACCGGCTCACCGCCGAAGTCGATGCCGCCTTTACCATCGAGCTGCACGATGACCGCCGCTGCGGGCTCGTCGGGCAAGATCGGCGCCTTGTCGTTGTGCACCGGCTCAGGCGCACGGGTGGTTTTTGCCACCGTCACCTTCTTGCTGGGTGCCTGGGCCTTCACCTTGGGCTGGGCCGCCGTGCCATGGGCCAGGTACTTGGCGTTGCTGCGCTCGTCGTTGACCCGCTTGACCAGCACCTGCTCGTTGTCCACCTCGACGAATTCGACGCGGCGGTTCTGCGCGCGCCCGGCGTCACTGGCGTTGTCGGCCAGTGGGCGCGAGGCGCCGGCGCCCTGGTAATAGATGTCCTGGCGGGCAATACCGGCGCTGGCGAGAATATCGCCCACGGCGCGGGCGCGCTGTTCGGACAGGCGCTGGTTCAGCTCGGCGCTGCCGCTGGAGTCGGTGTGCCCGACCACCAGCACTTTCTTGCTCGGCTTGCCGGGCTCGGCCTTGCCACGGTTGCTGGCGAACTCCCGGGCCAGGGCGCTGAGCTTGCGCGTGCCATCGGCGGTCAGGGTGGCGGAGCCGGAGGGGAACATCTCCTGCATCTGCACCTGGGCCTCGAGGCCGACCGAGGCTTTCTTGCCGGTGCTGGCATCGACCACCTCGATTTCACGCACCTGCGCCTGCAGCCCTTCCTGGGTGGCGACCGCCTTGAGCCGATCGACCCGCTGCTTGTAGGCATAGCCTGCAGCGCAGCCCACCGCCCCGCCGGCCACCGAGCCTGCGGCGATCTGCTTTCCGTTGCCCCCCGCCGCCGCCACGATCGCCCCGCCGATCACGGCACCGGCCAGCGCGCCGGCACCGCAGGCGAAACCACTGGAGTTGTCACCGAGCGTCTTGTCGATGGTGGCGCAACCACTCAATCCGAGCGCGACCGCCGCGGCCAGCGCAGTGGGCCGCATGAAGCTGGAGCCGAACATTTCCCTTCCTCTTTGCTGCCCGCTGCAGCGGGCGTTTTTCAGCGTCAGTGCCAGATGCCTGGCCGCCGTGCCCGGCAGCATCTTTGTAAACCCGCTTGAAAAAGGCGCGTGCGCACACCGACAACGGGCCTGCTGGCAGGCTCGCCGGGGCGATAAAGGGGGGAGTGGTGACAGGGACTCCATTCCCGCGGGTACGCTGCCTTTCCTGGCGTTTCATGGCTTTGGGCCACTAGTTACTATGAAACTGTCTGTATTACAAGATTTGTCCAGAAAACCGGCGTCAAACTGCCGCGGGGGCGCCCCCTTGACGCTGGCGATGACAATCAGAGAGCACCCAGGCCAGCACCTATAATTGCCAGCTACTGGCCCGACGCCACCGGCCCAGCCAGGCGACTGACTGCTGGAGTACAACGTGAGCCTTCCATGCCGACGCTGCTGGCCGCTGCTGGCCCTGGCCCTCGCCTGCCCCGCCCCTGCTGCGGTGGACGCCGTCGACAACAAAACACTGAACGCCCTGCGCGCCCAGGCCGAAGCCGGCGACCCAGCCGCTGCCCAGCGCTACGGCTGCCTGTTCGTCGACCAGCCAGGTGTCGAGCCGGATGCCGCCAAGGCCCGTCAGTGGGTGGAACAGGGGCGCAACCTGCCCGCCCTGCTGCGCCGCGCCGACGCAGGCGACAGCGACGCCATGGTGCAGATCGGCGACATCTACTTCGACACCTGCCTGCACGACAGCTTTGCCCCGTTGGCCATGCCCTGGTACCGCAAGGCGGTGGCCGGCGGCGATATCCGCCGCGCCTGGCGCCTGATGGACGATGCCCGCACGCTCGACGAAAAGCGCCATTGGGCCGAGATTGCCGCCGCTATCGTCACCCCCGAGGGCAAGCCCAGGGACGACCGTTATGGCGGCGAGACGTTCTTCGGCAACCTCGCCGAGCACAGCGGGCACGATATCCCCTGGGGGCTGCGCCATGCGCCCGGCACCCGTTACCTGAGCCTGCGCCCCGTGCAGGTTCGCCTCAAGCCCGACACCGCGTCGCCGGTGATCCAGGACATCGGGCGCTGGCACCTGGTGTATGCACGCCCAGCCCAGACGCCCGGCTGGCTGGCGGTGATTGCAGCCAGCGAAGGCCCCTACCCGGACACCCTGGGCTACCTGAACCGTATCGACACCGCCTCGGTGGCGCGTTTTCTCGACCGGCAACCACAGGTGCGCCCCGACCGCCAGGCGGTGTATGGCCTGGTGGGTTATCTGCGTGAAGCGGACCTGGCCAGCCTCGACCAGCCTGCGCCCCTGCCCTTGCCGACGGCGGGCCTGATGCCCGTACCCTCGCTGTGGCGAAAGATCGGCGTCGAGGAAGACCGTCAGTTCATCACCGATTTCAGCCAGCCGCCCTATGACGCCCTGGTGCAGGTGAAAGCCCAGGACGGCAGCTGCAGCGGTGCCGTGGTGGGCACGCCGACCCTGGTGGTCACCGCCGGCCACTGCGTCGACAAGACCGACCGCAAAGGCAAGGTGCAGGTGATCTTCGAGCGCTCGGCCACGCACAAGGAGGTGATCCCGGCCACCTGGGTCGGCTACCAGCACAAGGGCGGCGCGGACTGGGCCATCCTGCGCCTGCGCAAGGCGCCCGCCACGCCAGTGACGCCGCTGGCCTTCGCCGACGGTTTCGACCCCTCCCGCTCGGCGCAACTGAAAGTCGCCGCCATCGGCTACCCCGGCGACCTGTTCAAGCTGTCCATGGCCAAGTTGGGCTTCGTCGCGCCCTCGCTCAAGCAGTGCACCCTGGACATCAGCCGGCACAGCTACAACGCCCAGCAGCGGACCATCCTGTTCAACCACTACTGCAACATCTGGTTCGGCGACTCTGGCGGGCCGCTGCTGGTGTGGAACCCCGGCAACGCCCGCTTCGAACTGCTGGGTGTGCACGCCGGCGTGGACGATGGCTTCGAAGGCACCCACCGCAAGACCCTGTTCACCGACAGCCGCTTCCGGGCCCTGATGTACAAGGCCTACCAGGACGTGGAGGTGCCGTTGCTGGGCAGCCGCCAGCAGGCGTTGGACAAGGCGGCCTACTTTCGGCCGGCGCAGCAGGCCGACAAGGACAACCCCGGGGTCTCGACGGTCGCACGGGCCTACCGCGAGCGGGTCGAGAGCCTGTATTTCGACCGTTCGACCCTGAGCCTGGCGCTGATCGAAACCCTGCGCCAGCAGGCCGGCCAAGGGCCACGGCGGGATGCCCTCGACAAGCTGGGTTTCTGGACCACGCCGCCGGAGGACGGCTTCAAGGTGATTGGGCCCGTCGATGAAGCCCGCCTGGCTTGCGTGGCCAGCTGCAACAAGGCGGTGCTGCGCGCCAGTGGTACAAACCTGCGGTATGGCGAGGCGGTCGATTTGCAGCAGATGGCCAGGCGCGACGACACCCTGGTGATGCCGGGCTCGCGACGGGTCATTGTTGGTGGCGATCTGTTCCACGTGGGCAACGATGGCCGGGTGGACGCCGTTGCCCGGCAGTTCATGAACCTCAAGCCCAGTGGCCCGGGGTTCAACGCGTTTTACCAGAGCCGCTACGCTGAGCCCGCCGAGACAGTGGCCAGGGAGGAATCGCCAGCCACGGATGTCGAACCCACCGGCGTGCTGCATGCCGGACCGGGCCTTGGCAGCGACACCCCCATGCGCATTCCCGGTGGCCAGCTGATCACGACGGCAGCGCTCACCCGTGAACTTGCTAAGCCCAAGCCGCCCGTGCTGATTGCCGCCATAGGCGCCAGTACCGGCATTCCTGGTGCCATCGACCTGCACTACGGCGCCGAGGGCGGCAACTTCAGCGACAAGACCCAGCAACGCCTGGCCAACGACCTGCAAGCCTTGACCCACGGTGACAAGGCGCGGGCGCTGGTGTTCTATGGCCACCACCCACAATGCTGGATGAGCTACAACAGCGCGCTGCGCGCCATTGCCCTGGGCTACCGCCAGGTGTATTGGTACCGCGGCGGGATGAAGGCGTGGGTCAGGTCGGGGGCGCCGCTGGACTGGCTGTGACAGGCCCATCACCCCGATCGAATGCAACAACGGCCTTTGCTCGCCGTGCAGATACGCGCCCAGATCCTGACGGGCCTGCGCTTGGCGAACGGTGCTTTCTTGCTAGACTCGCGCCTCTCAACGCCAATCGCCACGGATGCCACTTTTGTCATGAGACGCCTGCTCGCCCCTCTGCTGCTTACCTGCTTCAGCCTCCAGGCGTACGCCCAACCCATACCGCTGCTTCCCGGCGAAGCGGAGTATCGACAAGCGCTGCCGATCCTGGACGAGATTGACCGCAGAATGATGGAACTGGTGAATCGACGCGAGCCAGACGGCCGAATGAATGAAGCGTCCAGGCAGGCGTTCGTCGATTACACACAGCAGCATCTGCCCAGCGCCAACAGGCTGCTGGAGGCCGCCATCGCTGCCGGCAACCCTGCTGCGGAGTATCGCCTGGCGCAGTTGCTCGGTGTCCTGGACGGCCAGGGGCAGCGTGCCGAGATATGCGGGTTGTTCAAATCGAGCCTCAAACGCGGCTTCACGCCTGCGGCGCTGCAAATGCGCGTGAACTGCCTGAGCGATATCGATACGCCCGAGTACATTGCGCAGGTCAAGGCCTTGCCGGAAATGCCCGGGCCTTATGCGCGCTACTATCCGCAGCCGACCATCCTCGAGTACTGCTCGCCGGCTCGGCAAAGGCCCACCGTGGTAATGCAACTTGATGAGCCGGCCTTCAGGGCGAATCTGTATTTCGCCATGCGTGATGTGTTGGTTGATGCAGGCGCCAAATACAAAAACGTCAAGTTTGCGTATCAGTTGAAAGCCCTGAAGTACGGTTGCCCGCGAGTTCAGGGGTGGCTGGACAGGCAGATATGACCACGTCGAGGTGCCCGTGGGCGTTTCTCCGAAGCGCAGGCCTCGCAGTTACGGGTGATCACACAAATGTATCTATAAGTTAGGCGGGGAATGCATTAAGGCTCTATGTTGCTGATCTGCTCTTCAATGAAGTCGCGCTGCTTTTTTAAACCAGTCATTAAATCATCGTAGGTTGCCGGGTCCTTCCATGCGTCGGGATTGTCAGTGTAATAAGTTATCGCGTTATCATATATACTTAAAACTCTTTTTGCCCCAAGTGGATGGTCTGATTTTTTTTCGGCTTCAAGTGAGTTCCCTCCAAAAGCCGCCATGAAATAGTTCCAAGGGGCGGCTGCTACTAAATTGTAGTTGGCATGAAGTGCGGTGACTATAGCGTACTGATCGGCTGCATTTTCTTTGCTGCGACTCATAGCGAGATTTTCGGACTCCTGAATATGTTTGTTTTTTACGTGATCCAATACATGGTGGCCAAGCTCATGAAGATACATAAACATGATGCTGGCCTCTATGGCTTTTGCTTTGTAGTAATTAAAGTTATCTAACCCCTGAAAGTCTTCGATTGTGACCCCGGAACAGGCACCGTCAGTGTGTGCGGAGTATACCAGGGGCGACATGGCGGGTTGAGGAGGCAGGTGGCTGGATATTCTGAGCGCGTTTGTTTCCATTATCTCATTGAGGTAGATCAGAAATTCGGAGTAGCAGCCTGGCTTGTCAAGTTCCGCCTCCATTGTTAAAAGATCTTGTATCCAGTCGATAACCTGAATGGTTCCAGCGCTTATTATTATGATTCTTTCGTTGTCGTCGAATGCTGCGAATGCGCCAATACCTGAGCTCGAAGTTACCTTGTAGGTTATGCTGTTGGCGATTTCTCTCTCGTTGGGAGGGAGGGTGGGCTCGATGAGTTTCCTTGCATTTTTGAGAACGGTTTTGGTGCTTTGCTGATACCAAGTTAGGTCATATGCTAAGCCGCTGGTAAGAATGCAGAAGCTCAATACTATAATTGAGATGCTCTTGATGAAGGTTTGCATTATTGGTCTCTGGTTCTTGTTAGGAGGTCATCTGATTCCTCAAATCTCTGCTTTAGCTTTTTATCATTATTTAGTTTTTCGCTAAAACTCAATGGATCAATCATCCTGAGATCATTAAGGTGGCTCCACTCGGAATATCGTCCAGCAGCATTCAGTGCTCCATCGAGTAGATCTCTTCTAACTGGCTCTAAGTTTGAGAATAGTTTTTGAATGCTCTTGGACTTTGCTAGGTCAGCAGGTGGAACAAGTTCGACAACCTCTCTTTTCAATGTGGTAAGCGTGATTAGATAATCTAGTTTTGTGGATGGGGGTGCTGCTACTGCTGGTGTGACTCCATACACAGAAACTTTAGCTGAACCCTCGTCGTCGTTGTCAGTGTGAGCATTTTGGATGAAGCGCGGTGCCGCGCTAAGTGCATATACTAATATTGAAGCGCCGAATAGCGCAAAGAATACTCCTGGGCCAACTTGTGATAATTGAAACTTCCACTCTCCTCTTTCAGCTATTAATTTCCCAGCTTCCGAGGTGGTGATGCTAAATAATTTGTACCCCCAGTATAAGGCGGCGCCGCCGAATGTTACTATCAGCAAACGCTCCAAAACTCTACCACTGAACATGTATTGAGGTAGTTCTAATGCGTCAGATCCCAGCGCGTTGAGTACGACGAAAAAAAGTGAGGCGCCTATTGCTTTATGAGTTGGCATTTTGGCTTTCCCGAATTACCTGAGCTTACTATAGCCATAGTCAAACTAAAGCATTTGTTATTTTTATATGTTTTTTCAATAAGCGTTATAACTTGTGGTGATTTATGGGGCATTTGTATTGGTGGTGGAGCTTACATCGTTCAGACGCTCATGCGCGCTTTGTGGCGTGGCCAGCGTGTTCGCGAGGGTTTCATGACCTATGGGGTGGGGGGCGAGTCAGGAGCAGACGCTGGGCGATGACGACTGCGGGCGAAAAACGAGAGAGTTAAAATCAAGACTAGTATTGCGATCACCTACTGGCGAATGGCTCTTACAATGAAATCTATCGTGGTAGTCGCGGGGCAGCTTTAAGGAAGTTAGAGCTCCACCGTCTAATGCGGATGCGGCTCTGTCGGCGGTATTACGAACGTTCTTGTTAGCAAGAAAGTGAGCCAATGCTAAGAGCAAGCCTGATGAGCCACCTAGCATGATTCCGTCGACTCCGGAAAATATAATTACGGTCACTGCACCAAATGCAATGCCTAGGCTCTGTCTGAAAAAAGCCGTCGCATACACCGCATGACGCAAGCCAGCGAGACCATTGCGGCATAACTTTTTGCGAGCTTGTCGAAGCGCGTGACGATTCGGCGGTTCTCTTTTAGCCAGCCGAACATGCGTTCGATGATGTTGCGCTGTCGATATTTGGGGCGATCAAACAGTCTCGGCAAGCCGGGTTTGGGCTTGCGTTTCATTGAGCGCATCGGAATGACTAGCTGTATCCGACTGCTCGAACAGCGGTCGAATCGATCATCCAGGTGTGGGGATTGATCAAGCCTTTGTCATTGAGTCTGAGGTGCAATCGTCTGAGCATCTGATCGAATTTTCTGCGGTTTCGCCAGAGTCGGAAGCGGTGATAGACCGTCGCCCAAGACCCGAAGCGCTCGGGCATATCTTGCCAGGCTGCTCCTGAGCAGAGCACCCAGAGCACACCATCGAGCATCAAGCGATCACTGCTGCGGGGCCTGCCCCTGACGTGGGCCGCCGTAAAGAGGTCGGCGACCACTGCCCACGCTTCATCCGAGAGTTCATAACGCTTTGCCATCACAGAATTCCTTTCCGTAGATGGCCGGCGACTGTACAGAACCCAGGCTGTTCCGAGGCCACATTTCGGTTTCTTGGGATTCAGACCGAGCCTATTAAGGAGCCGACGGTAGTTTTTGCGAAAGCCCTACCCGGCCCGGCCTGGCTCGACTCTATGACCACTTGGCGTCGGTGAATCAGCCTTCGGCGGCCCGCACCGTGCAGCAACTCACCGCGAACCCACCGTCCACAACTGCTCGATCCGCGTGGTATAGGACGGGCTCATCATCGCCCGGCGCATCCCCCATTCGGGCATTGCGGGCACGCTGCCGGTCCTGAGCGTCCCCCGCCCATAGCGCCCGTTAACCTCGTCCAGCACGGACATCAGCCGGCCACTGGCCAACGGCTGGCCCTGGGCGAACAGATCGTCGCTGAACTCCCCCGGCTGGCGCAGATCCAGCAGCAACACCTCGGCCTTGCTGTAGCGGTAACCGGCCTGGTAGATCCGCGCCACCGCCTCGGTCGCCATGCGCGTCAGCAGCAAGGTGTCGTCGGTGGGGTAAGGCAGTTCCACCAGCACGCCCTGCACGTGGTGGCGCTCATCGGGGTTGAACAGCCCGGTGCGGATACTCACCCGCATGCGCTTGCACAACGAGCCCTGGGCCCGCAGCTTCTCGGCGGCGCGCCCGGTGTAGGTGGCCACTGCCTGCTTGATCGGCGCAAGCTCGGTGAGGCGCTTGCCGAACATCCGGCTGCAGCAGATCTCCTGCTTCGGTGGGTCGGTTTCTTCCAGCGCCAGGCACGGCGTGCCGGTGAGCTCCCGGGCCGTCTTCTCGACCACCACGCTGAATTTTTCGCGCAGCAGCCGCGGGTCTGCCTGGGCCAGGTCCATCGCCTTGCGGATGCCCAGCTCGGCCAGGTGCGCGGTCATGCGCTTGCCGATGCCCCACACCTCCTCCACCCCGGTGTTGCGCAGCACCCAGTCGCGCTTGAACGGCTCGCAGATGTCCACCACCCCGCCGGTTTGCGCCTGCAAGCGCTTGGCCATGTGGTTGGCCAGCTTGGCCAGGGTCTTGGTGCGGGCGATGCCCACCCCCACCGGGATACCGGTGCAGCGCAGCACCCGGGCGCGGATATCGCGGCCGAACTGGGTGAGGTTGCCGGGGATGCCGGTGAAGTCGGCAAAGCATTCGTCGATGGAATACACCTGCGCCGCCGGCACCATCGACTCGATGAGGCTCATCACCCGCTCGCTCATGTCGCCGTACAGCGCGTAGTTGGACGAGAACGCCAGCACCCCATGCCGGCGCAGCTTGTCGCGGATCTGGAAATACGGCTCGCCCATCCGCGCGTAGGCCTTGGCCTCGGCACTGCGGGCGATCACGCAGCCGTCGTTGTTGCTCAGCACCACGATCGGCGTGCGCGCAAGGTCGGGGCGGAACACCCGCTCGCAGCTGGCGTAGAAGCTGTTGCAGTCGATCAGCGCGAACACCGGCTCAGGCATTGGGGTCATGGCTGCGCACACTGAAGGTCACCACGCCCCAGATCGCCAGCTCGTCGCCTTCGAGGATGTAGCGCGGCGGGTAGCGCGGGTTCTCCGAGCGCAGCGCCACCTCGCCACCGACCCGGTGCAGGCGCTTGCACAGCGGCTCGCCGTTGACCGCCGCGATGACGATATGCCCGTGGCGCGCCTCCAGGGCACGGTCGACGATCACCAGGTCGCCGTCGAAGATCCCGGCGCCCTGCATGCTGTCGCCGTCTATCCTGACCAGGTACATGTGCGGCGCACGCAGGTTGAACAAGTCGTCCAGTGACAGCGGTTGCTCCATATGGTCCGCCGCCGGCGAAGGGAAGCCCGCCGGTACGCGAAACAGGTAGCGTGGGAGCGAGGCACTCCCACACGCGATCGGGCCGAGGATGGCGGTCATGACGCAACCTTGAAATAAACTGTATGTATATACAGTTAATGGTGATTCCAGGCGCCGGTCAATTTCGGAGTAGGAAATTTCGACAAATGGAACCTCCGGCAACCAGCGTAGGAGCGGGCTTGCCCCGCGATCACCGGCAAAGCCGGTGCCATGCGCCCCATAACCGCTGCTGCATACAACACCCAAGAATGGAGGTCCCCATGTGCGGACGCTTCGCCCAATACCAAGGCCTGGCCGACTACCTGCGTGAACTGCAGGCCGAGCAGGACGTGGTCAGCGGTTACGACAACCATCCCATCGCCCGCTACAACGTCGCCCCCGGCAGCCGCGTGCTGGTGCTGCACAACGCCGAAGACGGCTTGCGCATCGACCCCTGCCATTGGGGTTGGGCGCCGTTCTGGGCCAAGGACAAACGCCCCGCGCCAATTAATGCCCGGGTCGAAACCGTGACCACCGGCAAGTTTTTCAAAGCCTTGTGGCCCCAGGGCCGGGCGCTGGTGATGGCGGATGGGTGGTATGAGTGGGTGGCCGATCCGCAGGACCCGAAGCGCAAGCAGCCTTACTTCATTCGCCTGAAAAGCGGCTCGCCGATGTTCATGGCGGCGCTGGCCGAGGTACGGCCGGGGCTGGAGGCGAACGAGGGGGATGGGTTTGTGATCATCACGGCGGCCAGTGATGCGGGGATGGTGGATATTCATGATCGGCGGCCCTTGGTGCTGGGGGCGGAGCATGCGCGGATGTGGATTGATCCGGATTTGTCGGCTGTTGAGGCTGAGCGGGTGGCCAGGGAGCAGTGTTTGCCGGTGGAGGCGTTTGAATGGATTGCGGTGGGGCGGCAGGTGGGGAATGTGCGGAATGAGGGGGCGGAGTTGATATTGCCGGTGGTGGGGGCGGTGGTTAAACCGCGCGATGATTCGTCGATTGCTGGTGGGGGGTGAGGGTGTAATTTGCTCAACCACCATTCGACGCCGAGGTTGCCATGGCCGGAATAACGCTGGGCCTTTCGGATGCTCTTTCCGGCGCTCTCGCTGAACTTGCCAAAGCCAACGGCGTGAAGGCGAGCTGTCTGGCGATGCACGTTCTGGGGGACTACATTGAGCACGAAAAATCCCTGACCGCGAAGATTAGACATGCGGTGGAGGAAGCTGATGAAGGCAAATTCGCAAGCGATGAGGAAGTCGCGGCGTTACGTGTACGGCATTGGAATGTGAGTTGAGCACAGTTTCCAGCCACCCTTCCTCGCCTTGGGGCACTGCCAGTGCAAACGGCACTGAGCCTTGAGCGCTGAGGCATTCCGCCGCCTCAGCGTGGAACCGATGATGAATTGGGCATATACAGCGCACAAGCCTTGATATAGGTAGCCTGTAGCACCGTCATCACGAATCAGTACCCATTTTGTAACACCCAATCCTTCCAATTTGACTAGCCCTTTGAAAGCCGAATGACAAGGACGGTCGATCTCTGAGTGGCATCCGAAAAACGTCACCGCGTCCATATTTGCCCCTATCATAGCTAATTGCTATCTTCACTTTTTGACACCCAAGCGACGGTAGTCGGCGCCTTACAAGCTGAAAAGTCGCGAATACACAAGCTACTTCCGCATAGTCAAATTGCTGCTCTATAGGAGACTCACATCTCCTTACACCCGACATAAAGGACATGAAACGTGGCCGGAAATCGCAAAGTCATCAGTTTTTTCCTCGCATCCCCTGGCGACTTGGACGAAGAGAGAAAAATTGTAAAAAATGTCATTGATGATCTGAACCTGATGCTCGGCGCCAAGCTCAGCATCCTCATAGAACTCGTCGGCTGGGAAGATACAGGCTCGAAAACAGGCCGACCTCAAGCACTAATCAATAAGGAGCTTGAGCGCTGCGACGTGTTCATCGGCCTAATCTGGAAGAGATGGGGCACACCACCCGACACTGAAGGAAAGTTTACTTCCGGATTCGAAGAGGAATTTTACGTTGCTTCAGAAGGTCATAAAAAATGTAAAAAACCTCTTATGAGTCTGTTTTTCAAAGAAGTTGAGCAACAGCTATTAATCGATCCAGGCGAACATCTCCAAAAGGTACTAAAATTCAGAAAAAAAATCATAGACGAAAAAGAAATCTTATTCGAGACCTTTAAGGAAAAAGAGGATTTAGAAAGACTTGTACGCAGATGCATCACTAAGTACGCGTTGGAATACATCGAATTTTCCACACCGGACACTCTTGAAGCACAAAACCCCGAAAATATAGAAAAACCCACAAAGACCGGGAATGGACCCTTCCCGACCTTGAGTGCAAATTTTATAAAAAACCTTCTTACAAGGACCGTAACAAATGATGAACAACCGAAACTCAAGCCTTTTGAGGTAGCTCGATTTAGGCTGGTAGCATCATCAATCGGAAATAGCAGCAATGACACCACTTACATTGGCGCCCACGATGCCAACCTTTTACTAAAACATCGAGCCGAATGCGACTTTGAATTCTCTGAAGTTCTACACTTAATCCTAGCGGGCGCCAAAAATCTCGGCAACGAGAACATGCCACTCTGGCATTGGCTCACGTCTCCCAACAATCCCGCCATTGACCTCAGCTTCCTGACATGGATGTATCCTGATAACGAAGCCGCAACAAAAGGTTCAGTCATCGATTTGATGACGCTAACAGGCACAGAAATCGAAAACAACGAAGACTTCAAAAGAGCGGGCTATCTTGAAGACTGGCTCAACTCTAAGACCAAAGTTGCCACCCGAAACCCAGCCTTGAAATATTTGGCGAAACACGGCAAATCGGAAGACTTGGATCTAATCAAGGCTGTAATCGACGAGAACGAATCACAGAGCATTACCGCAGCGAATGAAGCTTTTATATCTATCAAGCTTCGCGACGGGGCAGATGCCGCGATAGCATCTGCCCAAGCCCTGCAACCCGCCATACTTAGCCCCGAACTCGTCGACAGAATATTTTACAATCCAGGCGCAATATCAAACCTTCGCCTAGAACAAGCTATCGAAAATCGTAACAAACACATTAAATGCAAGGCACTTAGACTTGCCGTAGCTAGAAAAATGATTAGCCTTCAAAAGGCTGACCAGCTGAGATTAGACCCCGACGTAGAAATTCGATTACTGGCACTTGAAGCGCTCAAAAGCCATGATGTACAAGTTGGCGAAGATGAGGCTAAAGCAACGCTCATGTCAGACGTCACCAAGCCAACTCAAGAAGAAACTGAAGCTTGGGACAGATATCGCCCAATAGCCATGCAAAGCATGAGCGATAAAGAACTAATGAATCGAATAGAGCGTGAGTCACCTTTAGGTCTAAGTTCTTACGAAGAGTACTATCGCCGAAACAAAAACAAACTTCGCAAGGAAATCGAGGCACGCATACAGGACGATTTCAGAGCCCACTACGCATCCAGCATACAGACTTGGGCTCGACACAACAACCGCGAACCCAGCACCACCAAGGAGAGCTTCGCCTCACTTGAGGACTTTATGGTAGGACGCATTAAACGTGCCACGCTATCTCTTCTCACAGAAAGCAAAAGCAAAGTTGATCTATTTGTAATCAGAAAATTACTAGAAGACACCACCATCAAACCAACCAATGAAGACATTCAGTACTTCTGGCATGCTGGCGAATGGCAGGATATACCTCTAGTCATATCTTTGGCGCAACGCATCCGAAGTTCATCTGCAAGCCTTCTAGGCCAAGTAATGACGCGAAAAACTTTGGAAACAACCGTTAAAACCATTATAAAGCTTGCGCGGAACCGGGCTCCAGAAATGCTTGAAATAAGCTGCCCGACACAGATACGTCAACATCTGATTTCTTCAATGCCTGACAAAGACTTTATCAACCTTGGACTAGAGCGCTTGAAAGCTCTACTGCAAGATGAAGATAGCGGCATCAGAAAGCACTGCGCACTAAAATGCTGCAAAACGCTCGCGCGAAAAACACTAAAGGATATTTTTGACGAGCACATGAACACCACAACCACTTATTACAATATTACTCACTGGCTAGACTTTGGCATTTCAGCAAAAAAATACCAAATTCGGAACTTGTGCTCCGAGACTTTTATTTGATGAGCCGGGACTTTCTCTACACTTCAAATATCACACCGGACCTTACAGCCTTATCAAGTAAAATTGCGATCGAATAACATCACCCAAATAAACACCGACCGTGTTGGAGTAGCCGGCGCAAATCGACTGCAACCCTTGGGTTACAAGGTATTCAACAGTTACGCATGTTGATGCTTATGCATTCATCCGGGTGTTGGATGGCATGGTTAGGCATCCGGCTTGCCCCATTGTTGCACCATGGTAGCTACGGGCTCGGCGGCGCGGACTGGAGGCGGCGCAGCCGCCCGGTCGCCTCTTTACTACTGGGTGACTTCACGCTCGTAGGCCTGGCAGGCCTTCAGCGCGATCACTGCTCGATCGCCTTCGTCGGTGATAGCGACAATTCGTCGAGCATGCGCCGGGTAAAGCTGGACACATAGGGCTCCATCCACCACTCCTCCGGGGCGACGGGCGCTCGCACCCCACGGTTACAACCCTGAGCGGCAACGGCTCCCGCGTCGACCAGGACTGACAGCCACAGGTCAGCAGTAGTAAGCAAGTCGCGCAGGCAGGCCTGAGCGTGTTAAGCATCCAAAACGCAGCACAAGCGCACTCGCCACTGACCTCGCTATATCCGAGCAAGACTCAATGTTCGCAGAACAAATGAGTACCGAATGTGATCAACGATAATCAGACTTAACCCCTTCCTTGTAGTCCATTTCCCAAACATACTCTTGCCGCCTTTTTTCCGTTGCGGTCGCCCTGTCAGGCCCCTAGTCTCGGCGAGTCGCTGGTGTTCAGCGACCGGCTTTGACAGGCCGCGACGGTAATCACGCATACGGTTAGTCTTCAATGGCGGCTGTACGTGTGGGCACGCTTGCGTGCGCCGGAACTTAGTGATTCCGCCGGTCTGTCAACCCGCGTACAGCTGCCACCCTTCTGTTTGACAGCAGGCAGGTGGTGGCAAACCTCAAAGGAATCATTCGATGCTAAAGATCGTCCCCGATCCACCCCACAACCACCACTCCCTCGAAGACACCCTGATTCAGGCCACGGAGTACGCCCTGTGCGCTCAGGCTGTGGCGCATCAGGCCATTTCGGTCCAGCAGTCCAAGTCGCCCGCGTCGATTCTGATCGTAGCTTTGACGCATGAGATCGAGGCGCTGCGGGTGCTGCTCGAGTCAGCGTTGATTCAGGTGCAGATGCCGCAGATGGAGCGCCGGGCGTTCCACTAGGCCGTTGGTCATGTGTCGCCTGGGCTGGCGCTATCGCGGGGCAAGCCCGCTC
>NZ_VZZR01000039.1:0-47542 GCF_009650555.1 Pseudomonas sp. EMN2 | reverse complement strand
TGGATGGCACCGGCTGCGCCGGTGTTCGCGGGCAAGCCCGCTCCCACAGGGACTGCGCCAGATTTTAGATTTGATGCAGGACAGTAGCTCCTAAAGGAGCCCCGAGCGCCCTGGGATCACACCCTGAACTGATTGATCAAGCGCCGCTGCTGCTCGGCCAGCTTGGTCAGCTCGGCGCTGGCCTGGCTCGACTCGTCGGCGCCGCCGGCCACTTCGCCGGCCACCTGGCCGATGCTGATCACGTTGCGGTTGATGTCCTCGGCCACCGCGCTCTGCTGCTCGGCGGCGCTGGCGATCTGGGTGTTCATGTCGTTGATCACCGACACCGCCTGGGTGATGCTCTCCAGCGATTGCGCCGCGCGGCTGGCCTGCTGCACGCTGACGTCGGTCTTGCCCTGGCTGTCTTCCATCACCTTGACCACCTCGCGGGTGCCCTGCTGCAGCTGCTGGATCATCTGCTGGATCTCCTGGGTGGCCTGCTGGGTCTTCTGTGCCAGGTTGCGCACTTCGTCGGCGACCACGGCGAAGCCACGGCCCTGTTCGCCGGCGCGGGCGGCCTCGATGGCGGCGTTGAGCGCCAGCAGGTTGGTTTGCTCGGCAATCGCGCGGATCGCCACCAGGATGGCGTTGATGTTCTCGCTGTCGCGGGCCAGGTCCTGCACCACGGTCACGGCCCGGCCGATTTCGCCGGCCAGTGCGCTGATCGAGTGCGAGGTGTCACGCACGATCTCCAGCCCCTGGTTGGCCGCACGATCGGCCTCGCTGGCGGCCTGGGCCGCCTGGGTGGCGTTGCGCGCCACGTCCTGCGCGGTGGCGGTCATTTCCTGCACGGCGGTGGCCACCTGGTCGATCTCCACCATCTGCTTGTGCACGCCCTGGTTGGTGCGGATGGCGATGTCCGCGGTGTGCTCCGACGAATCGCTGACTTTCTGCACCGAGCCGACCACCTGGCTGATCATGGCCTGCAGCTTGATCAGGAAGGTGTTGAAGCCCTTGGCGATGGCGCCCAGTTCGTCGGCGCGGTCGCTTTGCAGGCGGCGGGTCAGGTCGCCTTCGCCCTGGGCGATGTCGTCGAGCATGGCCACCATCTGGCGCAGTGGGCGGGCGATGCCGTGGGCCAGCAACCAGATCACCAGCAGGCCCAGCGCGGCGATGCCCAGGCCGACCACGGTCATGCCGGCGATGTCGGTGCGGCGTTGTTCGGCCAGATCCTGCTGCAGCTGGTTGACGTCGGCCATCACCGTGCTCAACGGCAGTTCCAGCAACAAGGTCCAGCGCGCATCGGTGTTGGCGACCTTGAACGGCAGGTACAGCTCGATGCGGTCCTTGCCGGCGTCCACTTCATAATGCAGCGCTTCGCCGCTCAGGCTGTTCAGGGTGGCCGCCTCTTCGCTGGCGAGCACTTCGCTGGCTTTTTCGCCGAACTTCGCCGGGTTGCGGGTATAGGCCACCAGGCGGCCGTTGCTCGACACCAGTGCCAGTTCGCCGGCACCGTCGTAGAGCTGGCGGTCGGCGGCGTTGAGCAGGTCCTGGATGAAGTTCACCGATAGGTCGGCACCAGCCATGCCCTGGAACTGGCCATTGACCATGATCGGTTCGACGAACGAGGCGAGCATGACCATCTTGTCGCCGACCTTGTAGGGGGCCGGGTCGATCACGCAGGCTTTTTTCGACTCTTTCGGGCACAGGTAGTACTCGCTGGCGCGCACGCCGGTGGCCAGCACGGTGCGGTCATTGACGTCGGCCAGTTGGTCCTGGCCGAGGCTGCCGTCGCCGTTGCGGAACCACCAGGGCAGGAAGCGGCCGTTGGCGCCGTCGATGCCGACCAGCTTGCTGCCGACGTAGCGGGCATCGTCATGGTCGAGGGCGTTGGGCTCCCAGCCCAGGTACGCGCCCAGTACCGTTGGGTTGACCTCTACGGTGCGCTTGAGCTGGTTGATCAGGTGTTCTCGGTCGACCCGCATCAGCGGGCTGCCATCGGCGGCCTGCATGCCGAGCATGGCGTTGCTGGTGGCCAGGCTACGGGCAATCGACAGGGGCGCCTCGAGGCCGCGCTGGATCTCGCTGACCTGGGTGCGGGCCAGGGCAGCCAGGCGTTGCTCGATCACGCTTTCGAACTGCTTCTGTGTGCGCTGCTCCACCAGCGCCTGGGTGCGTTGGCCGGAATACACGGCGTAGAGCACCAGTGCCGCGACAATGCTCAGCACGATGGCACCGGCCAGGGCGGCCACGGAAAACTGGATCGACTTGAACTTCATGAAAAGCTCCGCGCGCAAGGAGGTCGTATCCCTGGGTTATCGGCGGGCTAATACCAAAGCATGAGGGCCTGTAAGAAATCTTCCCTGCGGCTCTGGTCGAGGCGGGCATCTGGGCCTAGGATACGCGGCACGTAAATAGGGAGTGTTTTATGCGTAAGTCATTCGTTGTCAGCATGTTGAGCGCCAGCGTCCTGCTGGGCGGCTGCCAGGCGGTCAATACCACCAGCGGCGGCGCCGTGGGCGTCGAGCGCAAGCAGTACATGTTCAGCATGCTCTCGACCGATGAGGTCAACCAGATGTATGCCCAGTCGTACCAGCAGACCCTCGGCGAAGCGTCGAGCAAGGGCGTGCTGGACAAGGGCAGTGCCGACGCCAAGCGCGTGCAGGCCATCGCCGACCGCCTCATCGCCCAGGCTCCAGTGTTCCGGCCGGATGCCGCACAGTGGAAGTGGGAAGTCAACGTGATCAAGAGCGACGAGCTCAATGCCAATTGCGGCCCGGGCGGCAAGATCATCGTCTACACCGGGCTGATCGATCAGCTCAAGCTCACCGACGCCGAAATCGCCGCGGTCATGGGCCACGAAATTGCCCACGCCCTGCGTGAGCACGGCCGTGAAGCAATGTCCAAGGCCTATGGCGTGGAAATGGCCCGTCAAGGCGCGGGTGCCTTCCTCGGCCTTGGCCAGGACAGCATGGCGTTGGCCGACACCGTGGTGAACTACGCCATGACCCTGCCCAACAGCCGCAACAACGAGAACGAGGCCGACCTGATCGGCCTGGAACTGTCGGCCCGCGCCGGTTACGACCCGAACGCCGCGATCACCCTGTGGAACAAGATGAGCAAGGCCTCCGAAGGTGCGCCGCCTGAGTTCATGAGCACCCACCCGGCCTCCAGCAGCCGGATCGCCTCGCTGCAGGCGGCGATTCCGAAGGTGATGCCGCTGTATCAAGCGGCCAAGAAGTAAGCCATTCAGAAAGGGCGCGATGCGCCCCGATCGCCGGCAAGCCGGCTCCCACCTTGAACGCGCCATTCTCGAGACTTGCGCAGTACCTGTGGGAGCCGGCTTGCCGGCGATGAGGTCAGTGCAAGCAACACAAGACGGTTGCTTGCACCTCTTGCCACCTTCAGCCAATCCAGCCACTGGTCTTCATCGCCGAATACACCGCGACGATCGCCAGCACCACGAACGCCGCCGCCGCCAGGCGCCGTATCAGTGTCAGTGGCAGTTTCTCGGCCGCGAAGTTCCCCGCCAGTACCACCGGCACGTTGGCAATCAGCATGCCCAGGGTCGTACCGATGATCACCATGATCAGGTGCGGATACTGCGCCGCCAGCATTACCGTGGCGACCTGGGTCTTGTCGCCGATCTCCGCCAGGAAGAATGCGATCAGAGTGGTCAGGAACGGCCCGAAACGGCGTGCGCTGCTGCTTTCGTCATCGTCCATCTTGTCCGGCACCAGCGTCCACAGCGCGGTGGCGGTGAAGCTTGCGGCAAGAATCCAGTGCAGCACCGACTCGGTGAAGAAGCTGCTTACCCAGGCACCCACGGCGCCAGCGGCGGCATGGTTGGCCAGGGTCGCGGCGACAATACCGGCGATGATCGGCCAGGGTTTGCGGAAACGCGCCGCGAGGATGAGTGCGAGCAGTTGCGTCTTGTCGCCGATTTCGGCGAGCGCAACGATGGCGGTGGGGACCAGCAGAGATTCCAGCATCAGGTTTCCTACGGGGGCGGGTCGACACGGCTATGACACGTACAGCCTCCCCGCCCCGGGTAAGGTGTGCGTGTCATAGGTCTTGTCAAACCCTGGATCCGTCTGCGCGGATCGCGGGTCGTACGCGCCATGGCCTGTGGGCCAAGTGTGTTGACGCGTACCGGGCGAGCAGGGCGCTCGCGGGAGACTACTCCCCTAGGACGGAGCGGATTCTGCCTACACCGCGCACATTCGGCAAGCGCTGTTTTCAGCCACGAGTTGCCCGGTAGATGCGAAAGCCCTGGGCTTCGGCGCGAATTTCGCAGTTGCCGAGCGCGCCTTCGATCAAGGGTTGGTAGCGCAGGAAGCTGTTGGCAACCAGGCGCATTTCGCCGCCTTTTCGAAGATGTTCGCCAGATTTTTTCAGCAGGTTCTCCGAGGCCTGGTAATCGGTATGCACCCCCGTATGGAAGGGCGGGTTGCTCAGGATGAGGTCCAGGTCGGCAGGGGCGGCATCGATGCCATCGCCACTGATCACCTCGCCTTCGAGGTTGTTGGCCGCAAGGGTCAGGTGACTGGCGGCTACAGCGAACGCATCTACATCCAGCAGGGTGACCCGGCTGTGCGGGTAACGCCGTTTGACCGTTGCCCCCAGCACACCGGCGCCGCAACCGAAGTCCAGAACATGACCGCCCGACAGGTCATCCAGGTGCTCCAGCAACAGTGCCGTGCCCTTGTCCAGGCGGCCATGGCTGAACACGCCCGGCAGGCTGATGACCTGCAGCGGGCCATCGGCGAGCGGCAGTTCGAAACGTTCGGCCAGGCTATGCAGTGGTTTGGCTTCAGGGGCGTTGTCGACGGTCACCTGCCACAGCTGGCAGTGCCGCGCGCTGTCCAGCTTGCGCGGCTTGCCAAAGGCCTGCAGCTGCTTGGCCGCACCTTCGATGCCGCCGCGTTTTTCACCCACCAGGTAGAGCACACGCCCGGCCAGGCGTGATGCCAGCGCGTTAAGCAGGTAGGCGGCCAGTTCGCGGGATTTGGGCAAGAACAGCACCGCGCTGTCGAAGGCCACCGCAGGCACCTCGACACCATAGTGGCTGCGCCCGGCGAAGCGGCTTTCGAGCAGCGCCTGATCGCCCGCATGCCAGGTCCAGCCATGGGCCGCCGGCAGTTGGCCAAGCAGGCCATCGGCCTGGGCGCCGGCGATCAACAGCGGGCCCTGGAACAGGTCTGCCTGGCGGAGCAACACTTCACTGCGCGGGTCCATGGACGACGCCTCCTGAAAAAAGTGGCGCAGTGTAGCAGAGGCTTCAGCCGATCAGCCGACCACTCGCCGTGGCTGGCCGGCGAAGTAGGCCAGGGCGTTTTCGGCGAGCTGGCCGACGATGCGCTGGCGCGATTCCACCGCGCCCCAGGCGCTGTGCGGGGTGATGATCAGACGCGGGATGTCGCCAGCCAGCAGTGGGTTGCCATTGACCGGTGGCTCGACGCTCAGCACATCGGTGGCCGCTCCGCCCAGATGGCCGCTGCGCAGTGTATCGGCCAGCGCCTGCTCGTCGATCAGCCCGCCACGGGCGGTATTGACCACCAGGGCGCCCGGTTTGAGCAGCGCCAGTTCGCGGGCGCCGAGCATGTGGCGGGTCTGTTCGTTGAGCGGGCAATGCAGGGTGAGGGCGTCGACTTGCGGCAGCAACTCTTCCAGCGGCAGGCGATCGGCGCGGGGAGGGCGCCCGGGTATCTGCCCGGTCAGCACGCGCATGCCGAATGCCTCTGCCAGCCGCGCCACCGCGCCACCCAGTTCGCCATGGCCGAGCAGGCCGAGGGTCTTGCCCTCCAGCTCGACGATGGGGAAGTCCAGCAGGCAGAACTGGCTGGCCTTGGCCCACTGGCCGGCCGCCACGGCCTGATTGTAATCGCACAGGCGCGTGGCCAGCGCCAGCAACAGGGCCAGGGTGTGCTGCGCCACCGACGGGGTGCCATAGCCCTGGCAGTTGCACACGGTGATGCCCTGGGCACGAGCGGCGGCCAGGTCGACGTTGTTGGTGCCGGTGGCGGCAACCATGATCAGCTTGAGCTGCGGGTTGGCCGCGAGCGCCTCGGCATCGAGCATGACCTTGTTGCTGATGACCGCGGTGGCGCCCTGCAGGCGTTCGGCAACCTGGTCCGGACGGGTCGCGGCATGCAGTTGCAGTTCGTCGAACTGGGTGTGCAGGGGCGAAAGGTCGAGGTCGCCGAGGTCGAGGGAGTGGTGATCGAGAAACACGGCGCGACGTAGGCTGGGCATGTGGGGCTCCGGTCAGGGCAAAGGTGTTCGGCTATCCGTGGGCGCGGGCTTGCCTCGCGAAGGGGCCTCAGGATGCTGGGCGCAGTGTCTGTTCCGCAGGCGCCGCTCGTCAACGACGACGGCCCCACTCATACCTGTGCCAGCCAAATCATTCCTTCGGCTGATTTGACCGGTGCGTCACCGTTCTACAGTAAGTGCCTGAATTGTCCGGCCCGCTTTCCAGAAAAGGGATACCCATGCTGCAGACACGCATCATCAAGCCCGCCGAGGGCGCTTACCAATACCCACTGCTGATCAAGCGTCTGCTGATGTCGGGCGTGCGCTACGAAAAGACCCGTGAAATCGTCTATCGCGATCAGCTGCGCCTCACCTATCCGCAACTGAGCGAGCGCATCGCGCGCCTGGCCAATGTACTGAGTGCCGCTGGCGTGAAGGCGGGTGATACCGTGGCGGTCATGGATTGGGACAGCCATCGCTATCTGGAATGCATGTTCGCCATCCCGATGATCGGTGCGGTGGTGCACACCATCAACGTGCGCCTGTCCCCCGAGCAGATTCTCTACACCATGAACCACGCCGAAGACCGCTTCGTGCTGGTCAACAGCGATTTCGTCGGCCTTTACCAGGGCATCGCCAGCCAGTTGACCACCGTGGAAGGCACCGTACTGCTGACCGACGGGGCGGACAAGAGCGCCGACCTGCCCGGCCTTCACGGCGAATACGAGCAACTGCTGGCGGCTGCCAGCCCGCACTACGACTTCCCCGATTTCGACGAAAACTCGGTGGCCACCACGTTCTATACCACTGGCACCACCGGTAACCCCAAGGGCGTGTACTTCACCCACCGCCAACTGGTGCTGCATACCCTGGCCGAGGCCGCGGTGACCGGCAGCATCGACAGCGTGCGGCTGCTGGGCAGCAACGATGTGTACATGCCGATCACCCCGATGTTCCATGTGCACGCATGGGGTATTCCCTATGCGGCCACCATGCTTGGCATGAAGCAGGTCTACCCCGGGCGCTATGAGCCGGACATGCTGGTCAAGCTGTGGCGCGAGGAAAAGGTCACCTTCTCCCACTGCGTGCCGACCATCCTGCAGATGCTGCTCAACTGTCCGTCCTCCCAGGGTGAGGACTTCGGCGGCTGGAAGATCATCATCGGCGGTAGCGCGCTCAACCGGGCGCTGTATGAGGCGGCCCTGGCCCGGGGCATCCAGCTCACGGCGGCGTATGGCATGTCGGAGACGTGCCCGCTGATCAGCGCCGCGCACCTGAACGATGAGCTGCAAGCTGGCAGCGAGGATGAGCGGGTCACCTACCGCATCAAGGCCGGGGTACCGGTGCCGCTGGTGGAGGCGGCGATTGTCGATGGCGACGGCAACTTCCTTCCTGCCGATGGCGAGTCCCAGGGCGAGCTGGTGCTACGTGCGCCGTGGCTGACCATGGGCTACTTCAAAGAGCCGGAAAAAAGCGAGGAACTGTGGCAGGGCGGCTGGCTGCATACCGGTGACGTCGCGACCCTCGATGGCATGGGTTACATCGATATCCGCGATCGCATCAAGGACGTGATCAAGACCGGTGGCGAATGGATCTCGTCGCTCGACCTCGAGGACCTGGTCAGCCGGCATCCTGCGGTGCGCGAGGTGGCGGTGGTCGGCGTGGCCGATCCGCAATGGGGCGAGCGCCCGTTCGCACTGTTGGTGGTGCGCGAAGGGCAAAGCATCGACGCGCGTTCCCTCAAGGAACACCTCAAGCCGTTCGTCGAGCAAGGGCATATCAACAAGTGGGCGATCCCCAGCCAGATCGCCATTGTTACTGAAATTCCCAAGACCAGTGTCGGCAAGCTCGACAAGAAGCGCATCCGCCTGGACATCACTCAGTGGCAGGCCAGCAACAGCACTTTCCTTTCCACGCTCTGACCCTGTGGCGGTCCGTGTCTTTAAAGGCGCGGGCCGCATTCTAGAGCGGCTGCAGTCTTGCTAAACAGAAAAATTGGGCCATGCTTGAGCACTGTCAGCGCATGGGGCCGCTGTTTCGAGGCCGGCCGCAAGCAGGGCGCGCAAATCACACTTTAGAGGGATCAAGCACCTGTGACCGCTGGCTATAGTCGGGCCAGGGGATTTTTCAGGAATGGGGGAGGGCGCCGCGCATCATCGATGTGCGACGCCACGGGCAGGAGCCGGCTTTACCAGGCGCTCGAGCCGTTCTTGAAAGGACTCACTGCCATAACAATAAAGTACATGGAGTAGCGTCGATGACATCTGCAAACCCGTTCTGGCGCCGGGCAAAACTGCCACTGGCAGTCAGCCTCGCTTCTACGCTCGCAAGTCCTGCTTTCGCTGTCAGCTTCAACATTGGGGAAATCGAAGGCCAGTTCGACTCGTCGCTCTCCGTGGGCGCCAGCTGGTCTACGGCCAATCCGAACAAGAACCTCATCGGTGCCAACAACGGCGGCAGAGGGTTGTCGCAGACCTCCGACGATGGTCACCTGAACTTCAAGAAGGGCGAGACCTTCTCGAAGATCTTCAAGGGTATCCACGACCTCGAACTCAAGTACGGTGACACCGGCGTGTTCGTCCGTGGCAAGTACTGGTACGACTTCGAGCTCAAGGACGAAAACCGCGAGTTCAAGGACATCAGCGACTCCAACCGCAAGGAGGGCGCCAAGTCCTCGGGTGCGGAACTGCTCGATGCCTTCGTCTACCACAACTACAACATCGCCGACCTGCCGGGCACCGTACGCCTGGGCAAGCAGGTGGTGAGCTGGGGTGAGAGCACCTTCATCGGTGGCGGTATCAACTCCATCAACCCCATCGACGTCTCGGCGTTTCGCCGACCAGGCGCGGAGATCAAGGAAGGCCTGATCCCCGTCAACATGTTCTATGTGTCGCAGAGCCTGACCGACAACCTGACGGCAGAAGGCTTCTACCAGATCGAGTGGGACCAGACGGTCGTCGACAACTGCGGCACGTTCTTCTCTCAGCCTGACGTCATTGCCGATGGTTGTGACAACAACCTGGCCGTGCTGGCCACACGCTCCAACGTAGCGCGGGGCCTTGGGGCACTCTCGGGGCCGGCACTGCGTGCGCTGACCGCGCAAGGGGTGAGCTGGGGCTCGCCTGACGAGGGCGTGATCGTACGTCGCGGTCCCGACCGTGATGCTCGTGACAGCGGTCAGTTCGGTCTGGCCCTGCGCTATATGTACGAACCGCTGAATACCGAGTTCGGCGGCTACTTCATGAACTATCACAGCCGTGCACCGATCTTCAGTGGTCGTGGCGCTGCGGCCCGTTTCTATAACCCGGCCAACCTGGCAGGCGCTCTGATCGGCGCTGGGGTTCCACCTGCTGCTGCAACCAACCCGGCCTTGCTCCAGCAGCTCATGCCGCTCTATGTAGCGGGCAACTCCAGCTACTACGTGGAGTACCCCGAGGATATTCGCCTGTACGGTTTGAGCTTCTCCACGACCTTGCCTACTGGCACGGCCTGGAGCGGTGAAATCAGCTACCGGCCGAATGCGCCGGTGCAGTTGAACACCACCGATATCCTGTATTCGGGCCTGACGCCGCTTGACCCTAACGCATCGGTCCTGAGGGGCACGGCCAACACCGATCAGCCAGGTTATCGCCGTAAAGAAATCACCCAGCTGCAAACCACCTTCACCCACTTCTTCGACCAGGTGATGGGGGCAGAGCGTCTGACCATGGTTGGTGAGGTGGGCTGGACCCACGTGGGCGGCCTGGAAAGCACCTCCAAGGCACGCTATGGCCGTGACCCGGTGTACGGCCCGGGGCCGCTGCCCAACGGTCGTTGCCAAAGCCTGAACGCCAGCACCCTGGCGGGCGCCGAGAAGAACAACCTGTCGCGCTACTGCGAAAACGAGGGCTATACCACCGCCGACTCCTGGGGTTATCGCGTACGCGCCATCTGGGACTACAACAACGTCTTCGCCGGCGTGAACCTGCGCCCCAGCGTGGCCTGGTCCCACGACGTCGATGGCTACTCCCCTGGCCCTGGCGGCGCCTTCGAGGAAGGCCGCAAGGCGGTCAGCCTGGGCCTGGACGCCGAGTACCAGAACACCTACACCGCGAGCCTGTCGTACACCAACTTCTTCGACGGCAAGTACACCACCGTGGATGACCGCGACTTCGTCGCTCTCAGCTTCGGCGTGAACTTCTAAGCACATTGATCCAGGACGACAACAGAATGAAAACGACCACACGTCTGCTGCAAGCCGGTGTACTGGGCCTGTCCCTGTTGGCTACCAGCGTCATGGCTGCGGTTTCCGCCGACGAGGCGGCCAAGCTGGGCGCATCGCTGACCCCCATGGGGGCGGAGAAAGCCGGCAACGCCGATGGCTCGATCGGCCCGTGGGAACCTCTGTCGAAGAGCGCTGGCAGCGCCGACAGCAAGGGCTTCCTCTCCGACCCTTACGGCAGTGAAAAGCCCCTGTTCACCATCACCGCGCAAAACGTCGACCAGTACAAGGCCAAGCTTTCGCCTGGCCAGCTGGCGATGTTCCAGCGCTACCCGGACACCTACAAGATCCCGGTGTACAAGACTCATCGCGGTTCCACAGTGCCGGACGACGTCTTTGCGGCGATCAAGCAAAACGCCACCAAGACCACCCTGGTGGCGGGCGGTAACGGTCTGGAGAACTTCCAGACCGCCGTACCTTTCCCGATTCCCAAGGATGGTCTTGAGGTGATCTGGAACCACATCACCCGCTACCGTGGTGGTAGCGTGACCCGCCTGGTCACTCAAGCCACCCCGCAGCAGAATGGCTCCTATAGCCTGGTGTACTTCCAGGACCAGTTCGTCTTCCGCGACAAGATGAAGGACTTCGATCCCGCCAACCCGGGCAACATCCTGTTTTATTTCAAGCAGGAAGTGACTGCGCCAGCCCGCCTGGCCGGTACCGTACTGCTGGTTCACGAAACCCTCGACCAGGTCAAGGAACCGCGCAAGGCGTGGATCTACAACGCCGGCCAGCGTCGGGTACGCCAGGCACCGCAAGTGTCGTATGACGGCCCGGGTACCGCCGCGGACGGCCTGCGCACCTCCGACAACCTGGACATGTACAACGGTGCCCCGGACCGCTACGACTGGAAACTCGAAGGCAAGAAGGAGATGTACATCGCGGCCAACGCCTTCAAGCTCGATGACCCGAAACTCAAGTACGGCGACATCATCAAGGCCGGGCACATCAACCAGGACCTGTCGCGCTACGAGCTGCGCCGTGTATGGCATGTGGTCGCCACGCTCAAGCCGGGCCAGCGCCACATCTATGCCAAGCGTGACTTCTACATCGACGAGGATACCTGGCAAGCTGCAGTGATCGACCAATACGACGGCCGCGGGCAACTGTGGCGTATCTCCGAAGCCCACGCCCAGCCGTACTACAACGTGCAGGTGCCGTGGTACACCCTGGAAGCCATCTACGACCTGCAGTCTGGCCGTTACCTGGCCCTGGGCATGAAAAACGAAGAGAAGAGTGCCTACAACTTCGGCTTCAGTGCCAGCAAGGCCGAGTTCCAGCCAGCTGCCTTGCGTCAGGCGGGGGTGCGATGAACTGACTGCCAAATACTTCTTGTGAACTCCCAGAACGCCCCGGCTTGCCGGGGCGTTTCTGTTTTAACGGGTAATTGATGCCGAGCACCTTCGAGGCGATTTGATTGATGGGGTGTCATCAGCCGAGATGATAGCCATCGCCAGTGTTTCTTTTTGTCGTAGTCTTTTTTGGCTAAATCGCCGCCATCATCTTCAAATGCATAGCATTTGCCGCTAGTCTCGCAAAATTCCATATCGCCGTAGTCTTCCAACAGAACGAGCCGGCCATGACAGACCTGTCCCGTATGCATGGAGTCGCCAGCCAGGCCTTGGGCCTGCTGGACGGGCGTTTCTTCAGGCCACCCCTGCCCGACGCCCACGTACCGAGAGCCCGCCTGTGCCAGCGCCTGCAGGCGGGGCTGGATGGGCGCTTGCTGTTGGTCAACGCGCCAGCCGGCTTCGGCAAGAGTTCGCTTGCCATCGAGTTCTGCCAGGAGCTGCCTGGCCATTGGCGCAGCCTCTGGCTGGGCCTGAGTCAGCGCGACGCCGACCCTGGTCGCTTCCTCGAGCGCTTGCTTGAAGGGCTGCAGCAGTTCTGCCCGGCGTTGGGGGGCCAAGCCCTGGGGCTGCTGAAAATGCGCCAGCGCCACCAACCCTTTGCCTTTGAAGAATGGCTCGATGGCCTGCTCGACGAGCTTGCGCTCTATCTGCAGCCCGATACCCCCCTGCTGCTGGTGCTGGACGACTACCACCTCGCCCAAGGGGCAGTACTCGATCGCTGCCTGCAGTTTTTCCTCAATCATCTGCCTGCCGGGTTGGTGCTGCTGGTCACCAGCCGGCAGCGGCCTGACTGGCACCTGGCGCGCCTGCGGCTGTCGCGCCAACTGGTCGAACTCAACGAGCAGGACTTGCGCCTGACCCCCGATGAAGCCTTGGCGGTGATAGGCCGCCAACCCACCGGCTTGCGTGGCCAGGCGCTCGACAACCTGATCCAGCGCAGCGACGGTTGGGTGGCCGGGCTGCGTTTCTGGCAACTGGCGGCCAGCGAGTCGGGTGATGAGCATGCCTTGCCGCAGGCGTTGCACGGTGGCGAAGGCTTGATCCGTGACTACCTGCTCGAGGAAGTCATCGATATGCTGCCCGCGCCGGTGCAGGCATTTCTCTACGACACCGCTTGCCAGGAGCGCTTTTGCGCCGAGCTGTGCGACGCGTTGCGCGAGCGTGAGGACGGTGCGCAGGTGCTGAGCTATCTGCAGGCCCATCAGGTGTTTCTGGTACCGCTCGACGAGCATGGGCGCTGGTTCCGTTACCACCACCTGTTCTCCGACCTGCTGCGCAGTCGGCAGGCCAGCGAGCCGCTGGCGAGCCTGCACTTGCGTGCCTGTCGTTGGTTCGAGGGCCAGGGGCTGCTGGATGAGGCGGTAGAGCAGGCATTGCGTGCCGGGCATCTCGACGTGGCGGCGGACCTGGTGCAGAGCTTGTCGGAGGAGCAACTGCTGGCCGAGCAGAACGTCGGCATGCTGCTGCGCTGGAAAATGGACCTGCCTGACAGCCTGCTGATCAGCACGCCCCGGCTGATCGTGCTGTACAGCTGGGCCTTGGGGCTGGCTTGCCAGCTGGACGCGGCCGAAGAGCTCGCAGGGTATCTGAGCCGCTTCCTGCCGGCACCGTCGGCCACGGCGCAGAAGTCGATGCTGGCCCAGTGGCTGGCGCTCAGCGGGGTGATCGCCCGCGGCCGCGGCGATCGCGAGCGCACCCTGGCTTACTGTACGCAAGCACTGCGCAGCTTGCCTCGCAAGCGTTACGGGCAACGCCTGGTGTGTCTGTCCACGCTGTCCAACCTGGCCATCGCCGATGGTGATTTCTGGCGGGCGCGAGGCTGGAATCGCGAGGCGCTCGAGTTGGCCCAGCGTGTCGGCAACCCGTTGTTCGAGGCGTTGGCGCATTACGACCGTGCACGTGTGCTGCATGCCCGTGGCGAAGTGCGGCGTGCGCTGGATGAAGTGCGTCAGGGCTTGCAGCGGCTGCAAGGGTTGTCGGGGCAGCGGCTGTATGCCGTGCGGGCCCGGCTCACCTTGTACGAAGGCTATCTGCTTGCGGCCAGCCTGCAGCCTGGCCAGGGGCGCGCACGCTTGCGTGCGGGGCTCAGCGAAGCGCGCACCTGCCGTGATATCAGCGTGCTGATCGGCCACTGCGTGATCGCTTCGCTCGAGGGGCGTGAAGGGCGTTTCACCGAGGCGTTCTCGGAGCTGGCCGAGGCGGAGCGGCTGATGCACATCTGGGATGTTCCGCCGATCTTCTACCTGGCCATGATTACGCTGGTGAAGTGCGAGCTCTGGATCGCCCAGGGGCGCACCGACCTTGCCGAATCCTGGCTGCTGCGCCTGGGCCAGACCTACGGCGGCAAGCAGCCCGCCGCAGCGCCAGAGTTTCACCCGTTGCTACCCTTGCACATCGAGCTGCAACAGGCGCTGCTCGATCGTGTGCTGCAGCGCCCGCGAGAGGCCGAGTCGCGCTTGCAGGCACTGGTCGAGCGTGGCCAGGCCAATGGCGGCATGACACTGGTGGTCAGTGCGTTGTGCCAGCTGATCGAGCTGTTGCTGGCCGAAGGCCGTGAGCCCGAAGCCTGCAAGCGCCTGGCGCATGCCATGGAGGCTGCCCAAGGGGGCGCGCTGCAGGCCTTCGCGCGGCTTGTCGAGGAGCATCCGCAGTGGTTGCGCGATCAACTAGAGCTCAGGGCTGCCTGCCCGGCCCAGGCGGAGCTGCTTGCGCGCTTGCCCGAGGCGCTGAGCACCGCCAATGGGGCCTCTGAAGCCTTGAGTGCGCGCGAACTCGCGGTGCTGGAGCTGATTGCCCAGGGCTGCTCGAACCAGCAGATCAGCGAGCGGCTGTTCATTTCGCTGCATACGGTCAAGACCCACGCCAGCCATATCAACAGCAAGCTTGGGGTAGAGCGGCGCACGCAAGCCGTCGCCAGGGCCAAGTCTCTGGGCATGCTGGCCTGAAGGCTGGCCCAGATGCACGCCGGCCGTTAAAATGGTGGCCACTGGCTACCCTGGCGCACTGTTTTTCCCCACTCATCTTTGTGCAGAAGCTGCCGATACACACTTCGGCGTCTTGCATTGCCACGCGCCAATTTCCCTTCTTCCTTTTACGGGTCGTGTTGATGCTGCAGTACGGGCAAAAAAGCTTTCTGATCGTCGACGACTTCACCGACTTTCGCACGTCGACACGCTCCATGTTGCGCGAACTGGGTGCACGCGACGTGGACACCGCCGACAGTGGCGAGCAGGCGCTGCGCATGTGTGGGCAAAAGCGCTATGACTTCGTGTTGCAGGACTTTCACCTGGGCGATGGCAAGAAGAACGGCCAGCAGGTGCTTGAAGACCTGATTCTCGACAAGCTGATCAGCCATGAGTGCGTGTTCATCATGGTCACCGCTGAAAGCAGCCAGGCCATCGTTCTGAGCGCCATCGAGCACGAACCTGACGCTTACCTGACCAAGCCATTCAACCGCGTAGGTTTGGCCCAGCGCCTTGAAAAGCTGGTTCAGCGCAAGACCCTGCTCAAACCGATTCTCCAGGCCCTTGACCGTGGTCGTCCGGCTGAAGTGCTAACGGCCTGTGCCGAGCTGTGCAAGCAGGACCCACGCTTTGCGCCGCTGTGCCTGCGCTATCGCGCCGATGCGCTGCGCGATCTCAACCGCTTCGACGAACTGGAAAAGTTCCTCAAAGGCATTCTCGCCAGCCGCCCGCAACCCTGGGTCTACGCGGCGCTGGGCAGCTTGCTGCACAAGCGCGGCCAGCATGCCCAGGCACAGGGTGTATACGAGCAGGCGCTCAAAGCCTTCCCGATCATGCCCAGCTTGTATGACGGCATGGCCGAGGTGCTGGTGGCCCAGGGCGAGAGCCGGCGTGCCCAGCACATGCTCGAGGAAGCGGTACGCCTGTCGCCACTGGCGGTGCGCCGGCAAGCGGCGCTGGGCAAGCTGGCGCTGGACAATGCCGACTTCGAGGGCGCTTCGAAAGCGTTTCGACATGCAGTCAGCCAAGGCCAGAGTTCGCGCTACAAGAGCGCCGAAACCAACCTGGGGCTGGCCCAGGCATTGATGAACAAGAATGCCGGCAACGGTCTCGACGCGCGAACCCGGGTCGAGATCAACAGCGTGCTCAGTGAAGTGGCCAAGGAAAACGTCGAGGACCAGGGCCTGCAAGTGCGGGCGCGGTTGATGAAGGCGGCGAGCCTGCAGCAGGCGGGCGATGCGGAAACAGCCGCCAAGCTCACCGAACAGGCCATGCAACGGCTGGAGAAGATGGAGCAGTTCTTCTCGGTCGAGGCGGCACTGACCGTGGCCAAGCAACTGCAGCAGCTGGGCCAGGACGCGGCGGGTACTTCGATTCTCAAAGGCTGCGTGGAAACCTACGGCGACGACCCCAAGGTGATGCAGAGCGTGGCCAAGCTTACCGATGACCCGGTGGTGCTCGGCGCTGTGACCGAAGCGGTCGACCTTAACCGTCAAGGCGTGCGCAGCTACCAGGGCGGGCAGCTCAGCGAGGCGCTGGGCATGTTCCGCAAGGCGCTGTCGCTGCAGCCGAAGAACATCAGCATCGCCCTCAACACCGCCCAGGCACTGCTGCGCATCGGTGGCGAGACACCGCCACCGGCATTGATGGAGGAGTGTCGCAGCTGCCTCACCAGCGTGGCCGGCATCCCTGCCAGCGACAGCCGCTACGACCGCTACCGCAAACTGCACATCCGGGTCTTTGGCGCATGAACCACGACAACCAGGGGCTGGATTTCTCCACGGTGATCGCCTCCACCGTGCACGATCTGAAGAACTCGCTGTCGGCGTTGATCCAGGCGCACAACCAGTGGCTGGCGCGCTTGCCCGAGGCATTGCAGGGCGGTGCCGAGCAGGGCGTGATGGAGCACGAGTTTCGTCACCTCAACGGCATGCTGGTGCAGATGCTGGGCCTGTACAAACTGGGGGTGAACCAGCTCCCGGTGTGCCCGGACTACCACGAGCTGGACGACTTCATCGAGTCGCAACTGGCCGCGCACGAGGAGGTGCTCAAGCATCGCGACATCCTCGCCACCTGGCGTATCGACACCGAGAGCCCGCTGGGTTTCTTCGACCGTGAACTGGTGGCATCGGTGCTGGCCAACGTGCTGACCAACGCCATCCGCTATGCCGGCCACACGTTGCTGATCGGCATCGAGGAGGAGGGCGAGCAGCTGGTGATCAGCGTCAACGACGATGGCGCCGGTTATCCACAGCGCATGCTCGAGCGCCAGCAGGATTACGTGCAGGGTATCGATCAGCAGAGCGGCAGCACCGGGCTGGGCTTGTACTTCGCTGCGCGCATCGCCGCACTGCATGAGCGCAATGGCGTGCATGGGCGGATCGAGATCGCCAACGGCGGGGCGCTGGGGGGCGGGTTGTTCAGGTTGTATCTGCCCTGAATATTGCTGATTGCTGAGGCTGCATCCCAAGGTCATGTGAGAGATGTCTCTCAAGCAGCACATGGGCTTTCATCGGCGTCGAGCGGATGACAATGTAGATACGCCGTTTCTACATTTCACTTGCCATCGTCGGGAGGGTTTCTACTATGTATCTACCTTGGGAGATACTTATGCAGATCAAGATTCAGCAATGGGGCAACAGCGCAGCGATTCGTCTGCCTGCGACGATTCTCAAGCAAATGCACCTGAGCGTGGGCTCGACCCTGAGCCTGGATACTTCCGGTGAGACTCTGGTGCTCAAACCCGTCAGATCGAAGCCCGAGTACAGGCTCGAAGAGTTGATGGCGCAATGTGACCTGACAGCCCCGGAACCCGCAGATATGGCCGACTGGAACGCAATGCGTCCGGTGGGGCGTGAGGCTTGAGGCGGGCCAGGTTCGACAGGGGTGATATCGTCCGGATCAACCTGGATCCCACGGTCGGTATAGAACAGCAAGGCGCTGCGCGTCCTGCGCTGGTGCTGACGCCCGCCATGTTCAATACCTCAGGGCTCGCGGTGATCGTGCCGATTTCACAAGGTGGGGATTTCTCCCGGCACGCAGGTTTTGCAGTTACCCTGAGCGGCGCCGGTACCCAGACGCAAGGTGTGATGCTGTGCAATCAGCTACGCACGGTAGACCTCGAAGCGAGGGGTGCCAAGCGCATCGAATCCGTTCCCGAGGCCGTGATCCTGGACGCCCTGGCGCGTGTTCAAACCCTCTTCGATTAATTGTGTGCAGTGTCCTGTCATGGAAAAACCATCCGTAGCGCTCATCCGCGAAACCTTCCCCGTCGGCCCCTTGCAGTGCAACTGCACGCTGATCGGCGACCCGCTCAGCAAGAAGGCCATCGTCGTCGACCCGGGCGGTGACGAGCAGAAGATCCTCGCCCGTCTGCAGCACCATGGCCTGACCCTGGTGAGCATCATCCACACCCACGCCCACTTCGATCACTTCCTTGCCTCGGGCAGGCTCAAGGAACTGACCGGCGCCACCTTGCACCTGCACAAGGATGACCAGCCGTTGTGGGACAACCTCGAGATGCAATGCCAGATGTTCGGCATGCCCTACACGCCCGTGCCTGCACCGGACCGCTGGCTGAGCGACGACGAGGAACTGGCCTGTGGTTGTGGCGTGGCCCTGCACACGCCAGGGCATAGCCCGGGCTCGATGAGCTTCTGGTTCGCCGAGCAGAAACTGCTGATTGCCGGCGACACCCTGTTCCGCCGTGGTGTCGGCCGCACCGATTTGTGGGGTGGTGACCAGCGGACTATCGTTCGTTCCATCAAGGAACGACTGTACCGCCTCGATGAAGATGCCATCGTGGTGACTGGCCATGGCCCGGAAACCCGACTCGGCGACGAAATGCGCGAAAACCCGTTCGTGCGTGCCTGAGGTTGCATGGAATTTTTCCGCTTTGCTGCAATCCAAGGCTGGCACAGATCCGCGAGTGATCCGCTGCACTTTTGAATTTCAGTAGGAGCTTGTCCATGTTCACCATGCGTCGTCTGATTATCGTCGCTACCGCCGCTGCCCTGATGTCCGGTTGTGCCAGCCCCAACCCGTATGACAACCAAGGCCAGGCGCAAGGCTCAACAGGGATGAGCAAAACTGCCAAGTACGGTGGCCTGGGCGCGCTGGCCGGCGCCATTGCCGGTGCCGCCATCGATCACAACAACCGCGGCAAGGGTGCGCTGATCGGCGCCGCCGCAGTGGGCGCCGCCGCCGCTGGCTACGGTTACTACGCCGACAAGCAAGAGGCCGCGCTGCGTGCGCAAATGGCCAACACGGGCGTCGAAGTGCAGCGTCAGGGTGACCAGATCAAGCTGATCATGCCGGGCAACATCACCTTCGCCACCGATTCGGCGAACATCGCCCCAAGTTTCTACTCGCCGCTGAACAACCTCGCCGGTTCGTTCAAGCAGTTCAACCAGAACACCATCGAAGTGGTCGGTTTCACCGACAGCACCGGCAGCCGTCAGCACAACATGGACCTGTCGCAGCGCCGCGCCCAGGCCGTCAGCAGCTACCTGACCTCGCAAGGTGTCGATGCATCGCGGGTGACGGTGCGTGGCATGGGCCCTGACCAGCCGATCGCCAGCAATGCCGATGCCAATGGCCGTGCGCAGAACCGTCGGGTTGAGGTCAACCTGAAGCCGATTCCGGGCCAGCAGTATGACCAGCAGGGTACCGTGCAGCAGTACCCGTAACGCTCCACAGCTGAAATAGATCGCGGGGCAAGCCCGCTCCCACGACTTAACGTGGGAGCGGGCTTGCCCCGCGATGCTTTTTATCAGCGCACGGTGCTGGCCTGGATCGCCGTCAGCGCAATGGTGTGCACGATGTCATCCACCTGTGCCCCGCGCGGCAGGTCGTTGACCGGCTTGCGCAACCCTTGCAGCATCGGCCCGAGGCTCACGCAGTCGGCACTGCGCTGCACCGCTTTATGGGTGGTGTTGCCGGTGTTCAGGTCGGGGAACACGAACACCGTGGCGCGCCCTGCCACAGGGCTTGCGGGGGCCAGCTGGCGGGCGATCTCGGGGTTGGCGGCAGCGTCATACTGCAAGGGGCCGTCGATCAGCAGGTCGTGCTCGGCCTGCTGCGCCAGCCGCGTGGCCTCGCGTACTTTTTCCACTTCCTCGTCACTGGCGGCCGAGTCGCTGGAGTAGCTGAGCATCGCCACCCGTGGCGCGATACCGAACGACTCGGCAGACTCGGCGCTCTGCCGGGCAATTTCGGCCAGTTCGGCGGCGCTGGGATGCGGGTTCATCACGCAGTCGCCATACACCAGCACCTGGTCCGGGAACAGCATGAAGAACACCGACGACACCAGGCTTGCACCCGGCGCGGTCTTGATCAGCTGCAAGGCCGGGCGGATGGTGTTGGCGGTCGAATGCACCAGGCCAGAGACCAGTCCGTCGACCTCACCCAGGGCCAGCATCATGGTCGCGATCACCACCGGGTCTTCCAGCTGCTGCTCGGCCATCGGCGCGTTGAGGTTCTTGCTCTTGCGCAAATCGACCATAGGTTCGACGTAGCGGGCACGGATCAGGTCGGGGTCGAGCACTTCCAGATCGGGCGGCAGGCTGATGCCCTGGGCACGCGCCACGGCTTGCACCGCTTCGGGCTTGGCCAGCAGCACGCAACGGGCGATACCGCGTGCCTGGCACAGGGCGGCGGCTTGCACCAGCAAGGGCTCGGCGCCTTCGGGCAGGACGATGCGCTTGTTGGCCTGCTGGGCACGCTGGATCAGTTGGTAGCGGAACACCGCCGGCGACAGACGCAGCTCGCGCGGCGTGCCACAGCGCTGGTGCAGCCAGGCGGCATCGAGCTGGCTGGCGACGAAGTCGGTGATGAACTCGGCGCGCTCGCGGTCGTCCACCGGGATCTCGCGGTTCAGCGAGTTGAGCTGATTGGCGGTGTCATAGGAACCGGTGCTGACCGAAAGGATCGGCAGGCCGGCCTGCAGTGCGCCGCGGCACAGCTCCAGGATGCGTGGGTCGGGCTTGCTGTCGCTGGTCAGCAACAGGCCGGCCAGGGGCACGCCATTGATCGCCGCCAGGCTCACCGCGAGGATGATGTCGTCGCGATCGCCCGGCGTCACCACCAGGGTGCCCGAAGTGAGCAGCGGCACGGTGTTGGCCACGGTGCGGGCGCAGATGATGATCTTGTTCATGCGCCGCTGGTCGTAGTCACCGGCATTGAGCACCTGAGCGCCGAGCAGCTCGGCGACGTCGCGGGTGCGCGGTGCATTCAGGTCAGGCTGGTAGGGAATGCAGCCGAGCAGGCGGAAATCGTTGCCGCGCAACAGCGGTGAGTGCTCGCGCAGCCGCGTGGCGAAGTCGGCCATGCTTTCGTCGGTGCGCACCTTGTTGAGGATCACCCCGAGCACTTTCGGGTCCCGCGGGCCGCCGTACAACTGGGCCTGCAGTTCGACACGCCCGGACAGCTCGCTGAGCACCTCGTTCTCGGGCGCCGACACCAGGATCACCTCGGCATCCAGGCTCTTGGCCAGGTGCAGGTTGACCCGGGCCGCGTAGCTGGCGTGGCGGGTCGGCACCATACCTTCGACCACCACCACGTCCTTGCCCACACAGGCTTGCTGGTAAAGGCGGATGATTTCTTCGAGCAGTTCGTCCAGTTGGCCGTCCCCCAGCATGCGCTCCACATGGCCAAGGCTCAGTGGCAGGGGCGGCTTGATGCCATGGGTGCGGGCAACCAGCTCGGTAGAGCGCTCCGGGCCGGTGTCGCCGGGGTGCGGCTGGGCAATCGGCTTGAAGAAGCCGACCTTGAGCCCGGCGCGCTCCAGGGTGCGGATCAGGCCCAGGCTGATGGAGGTGAGGCCGACACCGAAGTCGGTCGGCGCAATGAAAAATGTCTGCATGCGTGCTTCTCGAAATAAGCGGTGCAAGGAAATCAACGGCCAAGGGTATCGCTAACCGCACCCTGGGCGCACCAGCCACAGTGGAATACCTGGCCGATGCGGCGTTCGCGCTCGCCGGGCTCGAGCACCCAGGGCCGCGCCTGCCAGGGCGGCTGGTGACGCAAGTGCTGGGTGTGGCCGCAGGAAAGCTCGACCACCCAGTGGCCTTCCTCGTCCTGATGGAAGCCAGTGATCAGACTGACGGGCCTCCCTTCGTCCATGGTCGGTTCGCAATCGGACGGTGCCTTGGTTACACTTCCCCGCTCTACATTCTTTTGCAAAAGGTCCTGCCCCATGCTGATCGCCGCCAACAAGGCTGTCTCCATCGACTATACCCTGACCAACGACGCCGGTGAGACCATCGACAGCTCTGCCGGCGGTGCGCCGCTGGTTTACCTGCACGGTGCCGGCAACATCATCCCAGGCCTGGAAAAAGCCCTGGAAGGCAAGCAGGCCGGCGACGAGCTGACCGTTGCCATCGAACCCGAAGAAGCCTACGGCGAATACTCGGCTGAACTGGTCAGCACCCTGAGCAGCAGCCTCTTCGAAGGCGTGGACCAACTGGAAGTCGGCATGCAGTTCCACGCTTCGGCGCCGGACGGCCAGATGCAGATCGTCACCATCCGCGACATCGACGGCGACGACGTGACCGTCGACGGCAACCACCCGCTGGCCGGCCAGCGCCTGAACTTCCAGGTCAAGGTTGTTGACGTGCGTGACGCCAGCGAAGAAGAAATCGCTCACCGTCATATCCACGGTGAAGGTGGCCATCACCACTGATTTTCTGCGCTAAGCTCAGAGAGTCGCCAGGCGCTCGGGCAAGCCGGACATCCTCAGGGAGTGGACGGTTTGGCTGCGCGCCTTTTTAGTGGGCGCAATTCGCCCCAGCGACAACCGGGAACCTGAGAGGGGATCAACATGAGTGTATTTCACGACCTGACGTTGAAGGCGCTGAACGGCGAAGACCTGCCCCTTGCCCCGTTCAAGGGCCAGGTGGTGCTGGTGGTCAATGTCGCCTCCAAGTGTGGGCTTACGCCGCAATACGCGTCGCTTGAGAAACTCCAGCAGCAGTTCAAGGGCAAGGGTTTCAACGTGCTGGGGCTGCCGTGCAACCAGTTTGCCGGCCAGGAGCCAGGCAGCGCGGACGAGATCCAGGCGTTCTGCAGCCGCAACTATGGCGTGAGCTTCCCGCTGAGCGAAAAGCTCGACGTCAACGGCTCGGAGCGTCATGCCCTGTATCGGTTGCTGGCCGGCGAGGGCGCCGAGTTTCCTGGCGATATCACCTGGAACTTCGAGAAGTTCCTGGTGGGCAAAGATGGTCGCGTGCTGGCGCGTTTCGCGCCGCGTACCGCGCCGGACGATCCAACCGTCGTGCAGGCGATCGAGAAGGCCTTGGCCTGATTTGCACCCTGTGGGAGCGGCTTTGACCGAGAAGCAGGCAACGCGGTGCATGGCACCGGCCATGCCGGTGTTCGCGGCTAAAGCCGCTCCCACAGGTTCGCGCGAATCAGCAAGCGCTGTGCAGTTCGGTGAGATCTCAGCCTGCCCCGCGCTCATCTGGGATACCTGCCAATCACCCCGATCAATAATGCTGTGCCCACCCACCCGCTACCCCTAAGCTCAGGCGCATTTCCTCACCCGTCGGGAGCGCCGCATGTCCAGCAACCCTTTGTTCCAGCCTTTCACCCTTGGCACCCTCGACCTGCCGACCCGTGTGGTCATGGCCCCGATGACCCGTACCTTCTGCCCCGGCGGCGTACCCCATGACGGCGTGGTCGAGTACTACCGTCGCCGTGCCGCTGCCGGTGTCGGCCTGATCATCACCGAAGGCACCACGGTTGGCCATAAAGCCGCCAACGGCTACCCCAACGTTCCACGTTTTCATGGCGAAGATGCGCTGGCCGGCTGGAAGCGCGTGGTCGAAGCCGTGCATGCCGAAGGCGGGCGGATCGTGCCGCAGCTGTGGCACGTGGGCAGCGTGCGCCGGCTGGGCACCGAGCCGGATGCCAGCGTGCCGGGCCACGGCCCGAGCGGCAAGGACAAGGACGGCAAGGTCGTGGTCCATGGCATGAGCCATGACGACATCCGCGAGGTGATTGCCGCCTTCGCCCAGGCTGCCCGTGATGCCCAGGCCATCGGCATGGACGGTGTCGAGATCCACGGCGCCCATGGCTACCTGATCGATCAGTTCTTCTGGGAAGCCAGCAACCGCCGCGATGACGAATATGGCGGTGACCTGGCCGGGCGTTCACGCTTTGCCATCGAATTGATCCAGGCCGTGCGTGCTGCGGTGGGGCCGGACTTCCCGATCATCTTCCGTTTCTCCCAGTGGAAGCAGCAGGACTACAGCGCGCGCCTGGTGCAAACCCCAGAGGCCCTGGCGGCGTTCCTCGAGCCGCTGTCCGAGGCGGGTGTGGATATCTTCCATTGCTCCACCCGGCGTTTCTGGGAGCCGGAGTTCGACGGCAGCGAGCTGAACCTGGCCGGCTGGACCCGCCAACTCACCGGCAAACCGACCATCACCGTGGGCAGTGTCGGCCTGGACGGCGAGTTCCTGCAGTTCATGGTCGATACCGACAAGGTGGCCAAACCGGCCAGCCTGGAAGGGCTGCTGCGCAGGTTGCAGGCCGAGGAATTCGACCTGGTGGCCGTGGGCCGCGCCCTGCTGGTAGATGCCCAGTGGGCGCAGAAAGTGCGTGAAGGGCGCGAGGCGGATGTGCTGCCGTTCAGCCGCGAGGCGCTGACGACCCTGGCTTGATCGCCACGGCATGGGCTGGCGCCTGCTCGCTCACGAGCGCGCCGGCACGGCAGGCGTCGCGCAGGTACCCTTCGAACTGCTCGACGATCGCCGGCCAGCCCTGGCGGCTGGCATGCTGGCGGGCGTTGAGGCGCACCCTGCGCAAGGTTTCGTTTTCTTCCAGCAGCCAGCAGGCGGCATCGATGAACGCTGCCTGGTCACCCGGCATGGCCAGGGCGCCGCTGTGGCCATGGCGGATGTGCTGGGCGGCGGCGGCCTCATCGTAGGCAACCACCGCCAACCCGGAGGCCATCGCCTCGAGCACCACGTTGCCAAAGGTCTCGGTCAGGCTCGGGAACAGGAACAGGTCGCCACTGGCGTAATGTTCGGCCAGTAGTTCGCCGCGTTGCGCACCGCAGAACAGGGCATCCGGCAACTGCTGCTCCAGGGTGGCGCGCTGCGGCCCGTCACCCACCATGATCAGGCGCAGTCGACGCTGTGGATAACGTGCTTGCAGGGTGTCCAGGGCAGGGCGCAGCAGGGCGAGATTCTTTTCCGCAGCCAGGCGCCCGACATGCACCACGGCAATGTCATCGGCCGCCAACCCCCACTGTTCGCGCAGGGCCTGGCTGCGCCGCGCCGGGTTGAACAGGCAGGCATCGACACCCCGCGCCATCAGGCCCAGGTTTTCGAAGCCACGTCGCTCCAGTGCCAGGCGCTGGCTGGCGCTGGGTACCAGGGTGATGGCGGTGCGCCGGTGGAACCAGCGCAGGTAATGGGTGAGCAACCGCGTCAGCAGGCCCAGGCCATACTGGCCCGAGTACTGCGGGAAATTGGTATGAAAACCACTGACCACCGAAATGCCCAGGCGCCGCGCCGCGCGCAGGGCGCTCAGGCCCAGCGGGCCCTCGGTGGCGACGTACAGCACATCCGGGCGCTGGCGGCGCCAGCGCCGCAGCAACTTGTGCATCGACACTTCGCCCCACTGCAGCCCGGGGTAACCCGGCAATGGCCAGCCACGGCACAGCAAGAGCTCACCCTCCGTACCGGGCTCGTCGTCGCTCGCCTGGCGCGGGCGGATCACCTCTACCTGATGGCCCCGCTGGCGCAGCCCGGCATCGAGGCGGCCAAGGGTATTGGCCACACCGTTGATCTCCGGTGGGAAGGTTTCGCTGACCAGGGTGATGCGCAGGGGCGGTGTATTCATGAGCAAAAGTGTCCGCCGCACCCGTTGCGGGTATGTGACGGCTTTGTGACGTCTGTATGACGTCTGATTTTCGGCGTCTCGCGCAGATGAATTATTCCCGTCAACCGCTCAAGAATCCTTGGGGCGCGGCCGATGAAGATGCATTCGACTATGGTGTGCGCTCCGGGAGAGCGGTGATGTTCAACAGCAAACTGAAGCAAGAAATCCAGCAGCTGCGCGAAGAGCTGATGTCCATCGAACAGGTCAAGAACAGCCTCGACAGCGAGATGCTGGTACTCCAGCTCGATCCCCAGGGGCGCATCGAGACGGTCAACGGCAACTTCGAGACCGAGATGTTCTACCGCGCCGAGCAACTGATCGGGCGCAACATCGAAGACATCGTGCCGGCCCACGTCAAGAAGCTCGATTTCTACCAGCGCATGAAAACCGCCATCACCCGTGGCGAGCATCTGAACGGCGCATTCCGCCTGCTGCGCGGCAACGGTGAAGAAGCCTGGCTGCGCTCGATTTTGCAGCCGGTGAAGAACAGCGGCGGACAGATCAAGTACTTCACCCTGCACTCCAGCGACCTGACCCGCACCATCGAAACGTCCCGTGAACATGAAAGCCTGATCAAGGCGTTGATGCGCTCCACCGCCGTGATCGAATTCAACCTCGACGGCCAGGTGCTGACCGCCAACGACCGCTTCCTGCAGGGCATGGGTTACAGCCTGGAGCAGGTGCGTGGCAAGCATCACCGCATATTCTGCGATCCGGAAGAGGCAAACTCGCCGGAGTACAAGGCATTCTGGGAAAAGCTGCGCCGCGGCGAGTTCGTTGCCGACCGCTTCAAGCGCGTCGACGCCCATGGCCGCACGGTGTGGCTGGAAGCTTCGTACAACCCGATCATCGACGCCCACGACGTGCTCTACAAAGTGGTCAAGTTCGCCACGGTGATCACCGACCAGGTCAACCAGGAGCTGGCGGTGGCCCAGGCGGCGGACATCGCCTACAACACCTCGCTGGAAACCGACAACTGTGCGCGCAAGGCCACCGACGTGGTGACCCAGACCGTGGATGTGATGCGCGGGCTGGAAGGCTCGATGCAGGACGCCGCCGACGGCATCCAGGCGCTGGACAAGCAGTCCAAGGTGATCGGCGCGATCATCAAGACCATCAGCGACATCGCCGGCCAGACCAACCTGCTGGCGCTCAACGCGGCCATCGAGGCCGCCCGCGCCGGCGAGCAGGGCCGTGGTTTTGCCGTGGTCGCCGACGAAGTGCGCCAGCTGGCTTCGCGTACCAGCAGCGCCACCGAAGAAATCGCCAAGGTGGTGCAGCAGAACGAGCAACTGGCCCAGGCGGCGGTGGACATCATCGACACCAGCAAGCGCCAGGCCGAACAGGGCCTGGCCCTGGCAGCCGATACCGGCGGGGTGATCGTGGAGATTCAGGAAGGGGCGAAGAAAGTGGTGGATGCGGTGGGGCAGTTCTCCAGCCAGCTGAGTCACTGACCGGGCGATCGCATCGCGGGGCAAGCCCGCTCCCACGCCATGGACTGCCCCACGTGGGAGCGGGCTTGCCCCGCGATGGTTTGTTCAGTTGCGCTCACGCACCCAGAACAACGTAGCCCCGGCCACCGCCGCCGGCATCATCAGCACGTTGACCCCAGGGATCATCAGCGCCAGGTAGGTGATGCCGCCAAAGCCCAGCGACTGCCAGCGCTTCTGGCGCAGCCAGGCCAGCATGTCCTGCCAGCTCATCTTGTTGTTGTCCGCCGGGTAGTCGATGTACTGGATCGCCATCATCCACACGCCGAACACCAGCCACAGCGGCGCGGCGACCACGTTGACCACCGGGATGAACGACAGGATGAACAGGCCGATGGCGCGCGGCAGGAAGTAACCGAGCTTGCGCATTTCACGGCCAAAGGTGCGTGGTACCATCGCCACCAGCTCGCCCCAGCTGAACGCCGGGAAGTTGTCCTGGCCGCGCACCACCACTTCGACTTTCTCGGCAAGGAAGCCATTGAACGGCGCGGCGATGACGTTGGCCAGCATGGTGAAGGTGAAGAACACCATCAACAACACCAGGGCAACGAACAGCGGCCAGAGAATGTAGGAAAGAAAGCTCAGCCAGTCGGGCAGGCTGGGCATCAGCGCATCGACCCACAGGCTGAATTCGTGGCCGGCGAACCAGATCAGCCCGCCGAACAGCAGCAGGTTGACCGCCAGGGGCAACAGCACGAACAGCCGCAGGCTTGGGCTGAGGATCAGTTTCAGGCCTTCGCGCAGGTATTGCGGGCCAGAAAGGACGGGGGCTTGCATCGGAACGCTCCGCAGAAGGAAAACGCGCTGACCTTACCGAGTTTGCCGTTTCGACGAAAGGCGCCCGCAGCCTGCGAAACGGTCTGTAACAAAGCGTATGGACAATCCCTATCGGTTTTCTCCTTGGATAGAGACTCTCTATAAGGTGGATTGTCGAAGGATATTTCCTTAATCTCTGCGGCCTCGCTACAGTGCGCTCAACTTTTCGTTTTCGGACCGACGCGTTGTAGCACTTCCCCAAGTGCTGCGTGGGTCCCTTTTAATTCCAGCTGGCACAGCCGGCATCCCGATGCCGGCCCGCTGCGGCCCGCTCGACAGGAGTTCGACATGTCTGAAGTACGTCATTCGCGCGTCATCATTCTGGGTTCCGGCCCTGCCGGTTACAGCGCCGCGGTGTATGCCGCGCGCGCCAACCTCAAGCCGCTGCTGATCACCGGCATGCAGGCCGGCGGCCAGCTGACCACCACCACCGAAGTCGACAACTGGCCGGGCGACCCCCACGGCCTGACCGGCCCGGCCCTGATGCAGCGCATGCAGGAACACGCCGAGCGCTTCGAGACCGAGATCGTCTTCGACCACATCAATGCCGTCGACCTGGCCAACAAGCCGTTCACCCTGCGTGGCGACAGCGGCACCTACACCTGCGACGCGCTGATCGTCGCTACCGGTGCCAGCGCCCGCTACCTGGGCCTGCCGTCGGAAGAAACCTTCATGGGCAAAGGTGTTTCGGCCTGCGCTACCTGCGACGGCTTCTTCTACCGCAACAAGCCGGTTGCCGTGGTCGGTGGTGGCAACACTGCCGTGGAAGAGGCCCTGTACCTGGCCAACATCGCCAGCAAGGTCACCCTGGTGCACCGCCGCGATACCTTCCGCGCCGAGAAGATCCTGATCGACAAGCTGCACGCCCGCGTGGCCGAAGGCAAGATCGAGCTCAAGCTCAACGCCACCCTCGACGAAGTGCTGGGCGACAACATGGGCGTGACCGGTGCGCGCCTGAAGAACAACGACGGCAGCTTTGACGAGATCAAGGTCGACGGCGTGTTCATCGCCATTGGCCACACCCCGAACACTTCGCTGTTCGAAGGCCAGCTGACCCTGAAGGACGGCTACCTGGTGGTGCACGGCGGCCGTGAAGGCAACGCCACCGCCACCAACGTCGAAGGCGTGTTCGCCGCCGGCGACGTGGCCGACCACGTCTACCGCCAGGCCATCACCTCGGCCGGCGCCGGCTGCATGGCCGCACTGGACGTCGAGCGTTACCTGGACGGCCTGGCCAACGCCTGATCCTGATCCAGCCATCGCGGGGCAAGCCCGCTCCCACAATCCCGTGGGAGCGGGCTTGCCCCGCGATAAAAAAACCGGCCATCTGGCCGGTTTTTTTGTGCCTGTGGATAACCTTACAGGCTCAGACGCATCGACAGATCCACCGCCTTCACATCCTTGGTCATGGCACCAATCGAGATGTAGTCCACGCCAGTCTCGGCGATCACCCGCAGGGTAGTCTCGTTAACCCCGCCGCTGGCCTCGAGCTTGGCCTTGCCGGCGTTGATGCGCACCGCCTCGCGCATTTCATCGAGGGTCAGTTCGTCGAGCATGACGATATCGGCCCCGGCAGCCAGTGCCTGGCGCAGCTCGTCCAGGCTTTCCACTTCGATTTCCACCGGCTTGCCCGGGGCGATGCGGTGCGCCGCAGCCACTGCCTGGGCCACGCCACCACTGGCAGCGATATGGTTTTCCTTGATCAGGAAGGCGTCGTACAGGCCGATGCGGTGGTTGTGGCAGCCACCACAGGTAACCGCGTACTTCTGCGCCAGGCGCAGGCCCGGCAGGGTCTTGCGGGTGTCGAGCAGGCGCACCTGGGTACCCTCGACCAGGTCGGCGAGCGAGCGTGCGCGGGTGGCCACGCCCGAAAGCATCTGCAAAAAATTCAGCGCCGAGCGCTCACCACTGAGCAGCGAGCGGGCCGGGCCTTCGAGGTGGAACAGCACCTGGTTGGCGCCGGCCCGCTCGCCGTCCGCCACCTGCCAATGCACCGCCACCCGTGGGTCGAGCTGGCGGAACACCGCATCCACCCAGGCCGTGCCGGCCACCACGCACTCTTCGCGGGTGATGATGGTCGCCTTGGCCAGGCGCTCGGCCGGGATCAGCTGGGCGGTGATGTCGCCGCTGCCGATGTCTTCGAGCAGCGCGCGGCGCACGTTGGCTTCGATTTCGGCGGTCAGGTCGGCGAGGCGTAGGTTCGGCATGGTCGGCTCCACAAGCTAGATGGCGGCGATTATAGGGCAGGGGGGCGGTGTGTACAGCAGCGCCGACTATGACCGTTGGTCGGGCTCTGTGAGTAATCGCTGTAAGGCACGGTCTGTTGAGTCGTGCGAAAGGCACGCTGGCAGCTGTAATGATTTTCACAGATAATGGCGCCTTGTATTTGGCGTCATAGCTTTGACGATTTTTGCGCAGTCGAGTACGCAACATCCATCAAGGAGTCCGGGATGCAAGAAGAAGGCAAGGTGGTGCCCCTGGCGGCCGCCATCGATCGAGGTGCGCAAACGCCCTCGCCCAGCCTTCCGTCGTTGCTCCTGCAAGTGCGCGACAAGGCTGCGCTACAGCTGCGCCAAGGCCTTCAGGCCTTGTTCGACAACGCCGACGACACCCTGTTCGAGATGGCCGACAAAGCCTGCGACCGCCTGGATCAGAATCTGCACTTCGAGGCCATGCGTGACTTGCGCCTCAAGCGCAAGAGCATCGAGCGCGGCTTCCTCGACACCTTCTACCAGGCCTTCGCCCTGATCGGTCAGGCCGATGCCATGGCCGCACCGGCGCATTCCGCCGTGGTACAGGCGATGGTCGACCGTGTGCTGTCGCGCGACGGTTTCGACCTGCGGCAACTGAACCTGCGCTGCGCAGCCTTGCTCGAACAGGACCTGGAGCCGGCATGCAACCCGCTGGGGCCTGGCAGCCTATGTGGCTACTTCCTCACGGCGGGGCGCAACCTGGGCGTGGGGCCTGAGGTCAAGCAGGTCCTGCTCAAACTGTTCGAGCGCTATGTGTTGCGCGACCTCGACCTGCTCTATGGCGAGGCCAACCAGTTGCTCGTCGCCGCGGGCGTGCTGCCTGACCTGGCGCCCGCGCCACGCCGTCGCGCCGACGATCGGCGCAGTATTCCCCGCCGGGTGGCGGCAGGCCCCGCGCAGGTGAGGGACGCCGGGGTCGACCTTGCCGGCCAGGCGTTCTTCGCCTCTGTGCAAGCCCTGCTGGCCCCTGTTCGCGGGCGTTTCGCGCCGCGCCTGCAGGCGGCCAGCGACGCACAGCCGATCGGCACCGGCGACCTGCTGCGCCTGCTGACCCACCTGCAGCACTATGTACCGGGCCCCGGCGAGGCCGACGACTTCGACCTGGGCCAGCAGCTCGAACAGCTGGTGCTGCGGGTCAGCGTGCGCAGCGGCACACGCCGCTGTATCGCTACCAGCGACGTAGACATGATCAACTTGTTCGGCCTGCTGTTCAGCTTCATCGATGCCGACCATAACCTGCCAGCGAATGTGCGCGCGCTGGTCGGCCGCCTGCATATCCCGCTGCTCAAGGTTGCCCTGATCGACAAAGGCCTGTTCAGCCGCGCCAGCCACCCGGCACGCCGCTTGCTCAACGAGATCGCCGCCGTGGCAATCGGCTGGGAGGCCGACGGCGAGGGTCTGCAGCGGCGCGTTGAGCGCATCGTCCAGCGGCTGCTCAAGGATTTCGCCGAAGACTGTCAGCTGTTCGACGAGCTGCTCGACGAGTTTCTTGCCTTTAGCCAGGACGAACGGCGGCGCAACGAACTGCTCGAGCAACGCACCCGCGACGCCGAGGAAGGGCGCGTACGGGCGTTGCAGGCCAACCTGCGGGTACAGCAGGTACTCAACCTGCGCCTGCGCGGCCGGGTGTTGCCGCAGGTGGTGGTGCAGATGCTGGAGCAGGCCTGGAGCCAGGTGCTGCTGCTGGCCTGGCTTAAGCAGGGCGAGGCGTCTGCGGCCTGGCGCGATGGCTTGGCGACGGTCGACCAATTGCTGGCCAGCATTGCCCCGCAGCGCGAACCTGGGCAGTTGCTGGAGCAGCTGCCCGGCTTGCTCAAAGCGTTGCGCGAAGGGCTGGCTGGCGTGGCGCTGGACGCAGCCGCCACCCGTGATTTCTTCCAGCACCTGGAGCAGTTGCACCAGCGCGCCTGTGGCGGCCCATGGGTGCCTGACGAGGCGTTGCAGGAGGTGTGCGTACAGGCCGGTATCGTCCTCGCCACTGCCGACGAAACGCCCCGTGGCCCTTGCCTGGACGTCGATGAACAGGCGCCCGCGCAGCGCCTGGTGGAACACTTGCGCATCGGCGCCTGGGTCGAGGTGCTGGACGACGAAGAACCCCTGCGCTGCAAGCTGGTGGCCCGTATCGACGGCAGCGACCGGCTGGTGTTCGCCAACCGTACCGGCATGAAGGTGCGCGAATGGAGCCACGCGGGCCTGGCCCAGGCGCTGTGCCTGGGCCAGGTGCGCACGCTCGATGACGGGCAGTTGTTCGAGCGCGCACTGGAGGCCGTGCTGGCGCAACTGCGTGCCGAGCAGGGCATTGGCTGAACAATCATTTACATGCAAGCGCCGCACGTGCGCGGCATACTGAGCGCCTGCCCCCGGCGTCATTCAGGATTTGCCCCATGCAATTGGACCATGCGACCGGCTGGTTCACCGGCGTAAGCCACTGCCCTTCACCGAACTGCAATGCCCGCCCTGACGGCGAGGCGATCTCGCTGCTGGTGATCCACAACATCAGCCTGCCACCGGCCTGCTTCGGCACCGGCAAGGTCCAGCAGTTCTTCCAGAACCGCCTCGACCCGAACGAGCACCCCTATTTCGCCAGCATCAGCCACTTGACCGTATCGGCGCACCTGTTCGTCGAGCGCGACGGTGCGGTGACCCAGTTCGTCTCGCTGCTCGACCGCGCCTGGCACGCCGGTGTGTCGCGCTTCGAGGACCGTGAAGGCTGCAACGACTTTTCCATCGGTATCGAGCTGGAAGGCACCGACGACTTGCCCTACACCGATGCCCAGTACAGCGCCCTGCAACAGCTGACCCAAGCGATCCGCGCAGCCTGGCCGGTGATCGACCTGCAGCGAATTTGCGGCCATAGCGATATCGCCCCGCAACGCAAGACCGACCCAGGCCCGGCCTTCGACTGGCCGCGCTACCGCGACGCTGTGCAACGCATTGAGGACAAGGCATGAGCTTTCTGGTGTTGGTGCTGGCGCTGTGGTTCGAGAAGTTTTCGTCGCTGCGCCAACGGTTGCAGCGCGACGGCTTCTACCTCGGCGAACTGGTGCGCCTCGAGCGCAGCGGCAAGGTGCACCCCTGGTGGACCCTGGCCATCCTGATCCTCGCCCCGGTGGCGCTGCTGGTTTTGCTGCTGCATGTACTGGAGCCGGTAGCCTATGGCCTGCTGGCGCTGCCGGTGCATCTGATGGTGCTGATCTACAGCCTGGGCCGCGGTGACGTCAAAGCCGCTTTTGGGCCGTTCCGCGACGCCTGGCGCCGCGGCGACGACCAGGCCGCGCTACACGTGGCCGAGCGCGACCTGGGGCTGGCCGCCGACGATGCCATGAGCCTGATCAAGCGGGCCCAGGGCCACTTGCTGTGGCAGGCCTACCAGAGTTTCTTCGCGGTGATCTTCTGGTACTTCCTGCTCGGCCCGGCGGCGGCGCTGGCCTACCGCTTGCTGGCCTTGACCGGCGAAAACAGCCGGCAGCCGGCGCTCAAGACCCTCGCCGAGCAACTGCGCCATGCACTGGACTGGTTGCCGGTACGGGTACTGGCGGTGAGCTTTGCCCTGGTCGGCAACTTCGTCGCGGTCACCCGGGTGATACTGCATGAGCTGCTCGACTGGCATATCAGCGCCGGCCATCTGGTGGCCAAGGTGGGCCGGGTGGCCGACGACATCCCCGAGGAAGAAGACCGCCAGCGCGGGCTGGAGCGGCTGGACAGCCTGTGGGAACTGCTGCTGCGCAGCGCGGTGCTGTGGTATGCCTGTTTCGCTTTGTGGACGGTGCTGGTCTGACGCAGCAGTTGAGCGCAGGTCGCTTAACCTTAAGTTACAAACCTTGAATTCATTCTGCGTTATACAAAGTGTTTGGCCCTTGATGGCCGAGTGCTACCCCGCAGAACAACAAGAATTCAAGGAGGTGACCTGTGAAGCGTCTGCTCTATCCGGCCATCGCGCTGATGAATCGGCTGAGCTTCGGCATGAAGTTCAGCCTGATCAGCGTCCTGTTCTTCCTGCCCATGCTGGTCACCAGCTTCTATCTGGTACGCGACGCCTATAACCAGTTCCACGCCACCCGCGTCGAGCTGCAGGGCCTGGCCCCGTTGGGCGAGAGCCTGGCGTTGCGGGGCGATCTGGAAACCCTCGGCAACCTGCTGCAGATCAACGCCGTGCTCGGCCAGTCGGGCCAGGCCGGGGATGTGGAAGGCCGTATCGCCAGCTTGCAGGACAAGGTCCAGGCCCGGCTCGACGCGCTCAAGGGCAGCGACCCGGCCCTCGAAGCCAAGCGCGCCGAGCTGGCCGACGCCTTCACCCGTGCCCGTGGCGAAACCTCGTTGCAGAACAAGGCCGCGTTGTTTGAAAAACTGCTGGCCCAGGCCCAGGTGCTGGGCAAGCTGGTGGCCAGCCAGTCGGGCCTCAATCAGGACAGCCAGGCCTCGGTACGCCAGCTCGGCGAGCTGATCGGCAGCGCCACGGCGCAGGTTACCCAGGCTATCGGCGAGGGGCGGGCGATGGGCTCGGTGGCCCTGGGCCGCGGGTTCATGGACTCCGCCGGCAGCGCCCGTTTCGAAGACCTGCTGCAGCGCCTGGAGCGGCTGTCCGCCGACTACGCCATTCGCCTTGATGACGCCCTGGCTGCTGACAATCAGGCCAAGGCGGCGCTGGCAGCCAGTGCCCAGGCCAGCCAGGCCACGGTCAAGCAGGCCGCCAGCCTGTTCGAGGACCAGGTGGTGGTAGCCGAGACCCTGGACGCGCCCTGGGCCGGCTTCTACCAGCAGACCACCGAGCTGATGGCCCAGACCTACCGTCTCAACGACGCCGTGCTGGCGCAATTGAACGGGCAACTGGAAGACCGCCTCGCCCAGCACCGCCTGCGCATGATCGCCATGGTTGCCGCGCTGGCCACGGTATTCGTGCTGATCATCTACCTCTACAGCGGCTTCTACGTGTCTACCCGCGAAACCCTGGGCAAGCTCGGCAGCGCCATGGACAAAGTGGCCGCCGGCGACATGACGGTCAGTTTCCAGGCCAGCAGCCAGGACGAACTGGGCGAGCTGGGCCGTGGTTTCAGTGAGACCGTGCGGCGCATCCGCGGGTTGATCGAGCAGGTCGGCCATACGGTGGCCACGGTCGAGGAGCAGGCTGGCCAGGTGTTGTCGGTGTCGGCGCGCAGCAACCAGGCGGTGGGCGGCCAGCGCGAGCAGATCGAGCAGGTGGCCACGGCCATGAACCAGATGACCGCCACTGCGCTGGAAGTGGCGCGCAGCGCGGCGCTGGCGGCCGAGGGCGCCCAGCGGGTCAACCACGAAAGCGCCTCGGGCCGCGACCTGGTCGAAAGCCAGCAGGGCAGCATCGCCCGCCTGGCGGGGGAGATCGACCAGAGCGTGGTGGCGGTCAACCAGCTGGCCGCCGACAGCCAGGCCATCGGCCGGGTACTGGAGGTGATCCGCAGCATTGCCGAGCAGACCAACCTGCTGGCCCTCAACGCCGCCATCGAAGCGGCCCGGGCCGGCGAGCAGGGTCGTGGCTTTGCGGTAGTGGCCGATGAAGTACGTACATTGGCCCGGCGTACCCAGGACTCCACCGAGGAGATCGCTCAGATGATCGAGCGCTTGCGCGAAGGTGTCGGTGCCGCGGTGCGGGTGATGGGCAGCAGCCACCAGATGGCCGCCGGTACGGTGGACGAGGCGCGCCAGGTGCAGCAGGCGCTGGGCAACATCCTTGGCGCGGTGAGTGGCATCGTCGAGCAGAACCAGCAGATTGCTGCAGCGGTGGAGCAGCAGACCGCCGTGGCCCACGACATCGACCAGAACATCGTGGCGATAAATCGGGCGGCCCAGGACACCACCGAAGGCGCCTGCCAGACCGAGGATGCCAGCCGGGCGTTGTCGGTGCAGGTGGTGGAGTTGAAGCGACTGATCGGGGCGTTCAGGGTTTAGTTTCTGCCTGTACCGGCCTCATCGCCGGCAAGCCGGCTCCCGCAGGCCGAACATGTGGGGGCCGGCTTGCCGGCGATGAGGCCGGTAGGAGCACCACACAACTACCAGCCAAACAGCTCGTCGGCATTGCAGCTACTGGCCTCGGCCAGCACCCCGACCTCAACCCCCATCACCTCGGCCAGCGCCCCGGCGATCTCCGGCAGGTGCTCCGGGCTGTTGCGCACCCCCGGGTACATCACCGGCGCCATGTCCGGTGAATCCGTCTCCAGCACCACGCATTCCAGCGGCAGCCGCGCCAGGGTCTTGCGCAGCCGCAGGGCCTGCGGCCAGGTCGCCGCGCCGCCCAGGCCCAACTTGAACCCCAGCTTGATGTACTCCCGCGCCTCTTCATAACTGCCGGCAAAGGCGTGGACGATCCCCGCCCGCTTCGGTTTGTAGCGCTTGAGCGTGGCGATCACCTGGGCATGACTGCGGCGCACATGCAGCAGGGCCGGCAGTTCGAAGTCGCAGGCCAGTTGCAGCTGGGCTTCGAACAGCGCTTGCTGGCGCTGCGGGTCAAGTTCCGGCAGGTAGTAATCCAGGCCGAACTCGCCCACCGCACACAGGCGCGGGTCGCCTCGCAGGCGCTCCAGCCAGTCGCGCAGTTGCACCAGGTGCTCCGGGCGATGCTGGTCCAGGTAGACCGGGTGCAGGCCGAGTGCGGCGTACAGGCGCGAGTCACTGCAGGCCAGGTCCCACACGCGCTGGAAGTTGTCCTGGTACACCCCCAGCACCACCATCCGTTCCACCCCACGCGCCGCCGCGTTGGCCAGCAGCTGCGGGCGGTCGGCGTCGAAGTCGGGGAAGTCGAGGTGGGTGTGGGTGTCGATCAGGCGCATGTCAGGCGCCTGGAATACGTTGCTTGAAGGTGCGACCGATGGCATGCACGCCGGGCTCGTAGCGCTTCTCTTCGATGGCGGCCAGCGCCAGCTCCAGCGCGGTGGCGGCAATCAGGCCGTGCTGCTGGGCCATGGCGTTGACCGGCAGTGGCAGGAAATCGAGCAACTGGTTGTCACCGAAGGTGCCCAGTTGCAACTGGCGCGAATCGGCCGAACGCGCCTGCAGGATGTCGAACACCCCTTGCAGCAGCACATAGGAGGTGGTCACCAGGGCATCCGGCAGGCCGCCGTGTTCGGCGATCAGTTGCTGCATCAGGCGTTGGCCGCACTCGCGGCTGAACGCATCGCCCTGGTAGCGACGCACTTCACCGGCATAGGCCTGCATGGCCTCGTCGAAGCCACCGGCACGGGCCTGGCTCACCGACAGCTCGGGGCGGGCGCCGATCAGTGCGATGCTTTGTGGGCGGGTCTTCAACAGGCTCTCGGCGAGCTGGCGGCTGGCGTCGCGGTCGTCGCTGATGACCGAGCAGAAGTGCGCCGGGTCCAGGCGCCGGTCGATGGCGATCACCGGCAGGCCCTTGTCCTGCAGCTCACGGTAGCTGTCGTCCTCGGGCGGCAGGCAACTGGCGACGAACAGTGCATCGCAACGGCGGGCGCGGAACAGTTGCTGCAACTGGTGCTCGCTGTCGGGCTGGTCGTCGCTGCTGGCGATCAGCAACTGGTAGCCACGGGCGCGGGCGCCCTGTTCCAGCTGCTTGGCGATGCGGGCGTAGCTGGGGTTCTCGAGGTCGGGGAGAATGAAGCCCAGGGTGCGGGTGTGCCGGCTGCGCAGGCCGGCGGCCTGCGGGTTGGGGGTGAAGCCATGGGCCTCGACCACCGCGCGCACGCGCTCGACGGTACTGTTGCTGATGCGCTGCTGCTCGGCCTTGCCATTGATGACGTAGCTGGCCGTGGTCACGGACACACCGGCCAGACGGGCGATATCGCTGAGTTTCACCGAATTTTCCTTGTTATTTCCGGGGCTGACTGCTTGCCTGACCGGGTAGTTTCACCCAAGCGCAGGCCCGCGCGCAGACGACCATTGTCGCAATTGTCCGACAGGATGGGGCTTTTTCGTCGGCAGATTATCGAGTAACGTGGCCGCTTGGTCAGATTAAACGTTTCAGCTTGGCTGATTTTTCCTGCTTGCCACATCCAGCCTGGCCACTTGCACTGATCAATTGAACGGCTTTTGCCGGAAAAATCCACAACAATACCTCGGTACCCCACCTGGGCGCCGGAAAGGAGAAGGTCATGCTCGAGCTTGCCGTGGAGCAGATTGCCATGGGCCAGAAGGCCGCCGACAAAGGCGAGGCGTTGGCCTTGCTGGCCGCGCGGCTGGTGGCCGACGGGCTGGTTGCCGAGGGCTATGTCGACGGCTTGCGCGCCCGCGAGGCGCAGGGCTCGACCTTCCTCGGCCAGGGCATCGCCATTCCCCATGGCACGCCGCAGACCCGCGACCTGGTGTTCGCCACCGGCGTGCGCCTGCTGCAGTTCCCCGAAGGGGTGGACTGGGGCGACGGGCAGATGGTGTACCTGGCCATCGGCATCGCCGCCCGTTCCGACGAACACCTGCGCCTGCTGCAACTGCTTACCCGTGCCCTCGGCGAGACCGACCTGGCCGAGGCCTTGCGCCGTGCCAGCAGTGCCGAAGCCCTGCTCAAGCTGCTGCAAGGCGCGCCCCAGGAACTGGCCTTGGATGCGCAGCTGGTCGGCCTCAACCTGGCCGCCGAAGACTTCGACGAACTGGCCTGGCGCGGTGCACGCCTGCTGCAGCGCGCCGGTTGTGTCGACAGCGGTTTCGCTGCGGTGCTGCAACAGGCCGAGCCGCTGCCCCTGGGCGAAGGCCTGTGGTGGCTGCACAGTGAGCGCCAGGTGCGCCAGCCGGGCCTGGCCTTCATCACCCCGCAACAACCCCTGCGTTACCGCGACCAGCCGCTCAATGGCCTGTTCTGCCTGGCCAGCCTCGGTGCCGCGCACCAGGCCCTGCTCGAACGCCTGTGCGAAGTGCTGATCGAAGGCCGTGGGCAGATGCTCTACCAGGCCACCAGCAGCCGCGCCGTGCTCGAAGTGCTCGGCGGCGAAGCACCTGCCGACTGGCCCAGCGCCCGGGTGGTGCTGGCCAACCCCCATGGTTTGCATGCCCGCCCGGCCAAGGAACTGGCGCAACTGGCCAAAGGTTTCGAAGGCGAGATCCGCGTGCGCGTACTCGACAGCGCCCAGCCTGCGGTATCGGTCAAGAGCCTGAGCAAGCTGCTCAGCCTGGGCGCCCGGCGTGGCCAGGTACTGGAGCTGATCGCCGAGCCGGGCATCGCCAATGACGCGCTGCCGGTGTTGCTGGCTGCCATCGAGCAAGGCCTCGGCGAGGACGTGGAGCCACTGCCAGCCGTTACCCAGCCTGCTGCCGAGGCAGCCGCGCCGGTGCTTGAGGCACCGCTGCCCGGCACCACCATCCAGGGCGTCGCGGCAGCCCCCGGCATCGCCAGCGGCCCGGCCTTTGTGCGGGTCGAGCGCGACATCGACTACCCCCTGCGCGGCGAATCCCCTGCCCAGGAACGCCTGAAATTGCGCAGCGCCGTGGCGGCGGTGCACGCCGACCTGCAGGCCCTGGTGCAGCGCAGCGACAAGGCCATCGGCGAAATCTTCGTCACCCATCAAGAGATGCTCAGCGACCCGGCCCTGATGGACGAGGTCGAGCTGCGCCTGGCCCAGGGCGAAAGCGCCGCCGCCGCCTGGATGGCCGTGATCGACGCCGCCGCGCGCCAGCAGGAGGCCCTGCACGACACCCTGCTGGCCGAGCGCGCTGCCGACCTGCGCGACATTGGCCGGCGGGTGCTGGCACAGCTGTGTGGCGTGCAGCAGGCTGCCGAGCCCGCACAACCCTACGTGCTGGTGATGGCCGAAGTAGGCCCCTCGGACGTGGCGCGCCTGGACCCGGCTCGGGTCGCCGGCATCGTCACCGCCCAAGGCGGTGCCACCGCCCACAGTGCCATCGTTGCCCGCGCCCTGGGCATCCCGGCGGTGGTCGGCGCCGGCGCGGCGATCCTGCTGCTCGACAGCGGCACGCCGCTGCTGCTCGACGGCCAGCGCGGGCGTGTCGCCATCGCCCCGCCCGCCGATGAACTGCAACGCGCCCTGGCCGAACGCGACGCCCGCGAGCGGCGCTTGCAGATTGCCTGGGCCAACCGCCATGAACCGGCGGAGACCCGCGACGGCCATCGCCTCGAAGTGTGCGCCAACATCGGTGAAAGCAGCGGCATCGACAAGGTGGTGGAGCAGGGCGCCGAAGGCGTCGGCCTGCTGCGCACCGAGCTGATCTTCATGGCCCACCCACAGGCCCCCGACGTGGCCACCCAGGAAGCCGAATACCGCCGCGTGCTCGACGGCCTGGCCGGGCGGCCACTGGTGGTGCGCACCCTCGACGTGGGTGGCGACAAACCCTTGCCCTACTGGCCGATTGCGGCGGAAGAAAACCCCTTCCTTGGCGTGCGCGGCGTACGCCTGACCCTGCAGCGCCCGCAGGTGATGGAAGAGCAGCTGCGCGCCCTGCTGCGCGCGGCTGACAACCGCCCCCTGCGCATCATGTTCCCGATGGTCGGGCAGGTGCACGAGTGGCGTGCCGCCAAGGCCATGGTCGAGCGCTTGCGCCTGGAAATCCCGGTCAGCGACCTGCAGGTCGGGATCATGGTCGAGGTGCCGTCCGCCGCGCTGCTGGCCCCGCAGTTGGCGCGCGAAGTGGACTTCTTCAGCATCGGCACCAACGACCTTACCCAGTACACCCTGGCCATCGACCGCGGCCACCCGAGCCTTTCGGCCCAGGCCGACGGCCTGCACCCGGCAGTGCTCCAATTGATCGACATGACCGTGCGCGCCGCCCACGCCGAAGGCAAGTGGGTGGGCATTTGCGGTGAGCTGGCGGCCGACCCGCAGGCGGTCGCGGTGCTGCTGGGGCTGGAGGTGGATGAGTTGAGTGTCGCCGCCCGCAGCATCCCCGAAGTCAAGGCACTGGTGCGCCAGGCCACCCTATCGACGGCCCGCGCCCTGGCGCGCGAGGCCCTGCAACAAGACAGCGCCGAAGCGGTCCGGGCGCTGGTGGAGCGTTACTGAAATGGCCAAGATCCTCACCCTTACCCTCAACCCGGCGCTGGACATCACCGTCAGCCTCGACCGCCTGCAAGCCGGCGCAGTCAACCGCAGCCAGGCCCAGCACAGCCATGCCGCCGGCAAGGGCCTGAACGTCGCCCAGGTCCTGGCCGACCTGGGCCACAGCGTCACCGTCGGTGGTTTTCTCGGCCAGGACAACCTGCAACCTTTCGAGGCGCTGATCGCCCAGCGCGGCTTTGCCGATTGCTTCGTGCGTGTCCCCGGCGAGACCCGTAGCAACATCAAGCTGGTCGAGGCCGACGGCCGGGTCACCGACATCAATGGCCAGGGCCCGCAAGTCGATGAGGCCGCCAGGAACGACCTGCTGCACCGCCTGGCGCAGGTAGCGCCGGGGCATGATGCGGCGGTGGTGGCCGGCAGCCTGCCACGGGGGATCAGCCCAGGCTGGTTGCGCGAGTTGCTGCAGATGCTCAAGGCTCAAGGCCTGAAAGTGGCCCTCGACAGCAGCGGCGAAGCCCTGCGCGCCGGCCTGCAGGCCGCGCCCTGGCTGGTCAAGCCGAACACTGACGAACTGGGTGAAGTACTTGGGCTGCCGGTGGATGACGCGGCACGGCAACACGCCGCCGCCGACCAGTTGCTGGCCAGTGGCGTCGAGCATGTGGTGGTGTCCCAGGGCGAACACGGCGTCACCTGGTTTGCCGCAGGGCTGGCGCTGCATGCCCAGCCACCCCAGGTGCGCATCGCCAGCACCGTGGGCGCCGGTGATTCGCTGGTGGCGGGCATGGTCCATGGCCTGCTGCAGGGCGAGGCGCCAGCAGCGACCCTGCGCCGCGCCACCGCGATCGCCGCCCAGGCGGTCACCCAGGTCGGTTTCGGCATCCACGACCGCGAGCAGCTGGCGCACCTTGAAGCCGCCGTGCACCTGACAGAACAACAAGAGGGCTGCTGATGAACATTGCCATTGTCACCGCCTGCCCCAACGGCCAGGTGTCCAGCGTGCTCAGTGCGCGCCTGCTGGCCGCCGCTGCCCAGCGTCGAGGCTGGAGCACCAGCGTCGAAGTGCAGGAGGCCGAACACCCCGAGCGGCGCCTGTCGCCCGCGCAGATCGCCGAGGCCGACTGGGTGCTGGTGGTCAACACCGGGCCGGTCGATCTGGCGCGTTTCGCCGGCAAGCGCCTGTACCAGAGCACCCCGGCCCAGGCCCTGGCCGACCGCGAGGGATTTCTTGACGAAGCCGCCGCCAAGGCCCAGGTGCACGCGCAGCAAATCGGCCCCAGCGCGACCGCCAGCACGCCGAAGATCGTTGCGGTAACGGCTTGCCCCACAGGTGTCGCCCATACCTTCATGGCCGCCGAGGCGCTGCAGCAGGCCGCCCAGGCCCTGGGCTACACGCTGACCGTGGAAACCCAAGGCTCGGTAGGTGCCCGCAATCCCTTGCCGGCCGAGGCCATCGCCGCCGCCGACGTGGTGCTGCTGGCCGCCGACATCGAAGTGCCCACCGCACGCTTCGCCGGCAAGCGCATCTACCGCTGCGGCACCGGCATCGCCCTCAAGCAGGCCCGCGCCACCCTGGACAAGGCACTGGCCGAAGGCAAGGTGGAAAGCGCCGCTGATGCCGCCAGCGCGCCGCAAAAAACCGAGAAGACCGGCGTTTACAAACACCTGCTCACCGGCGTGTCGTTCATGCTGCCGATGGTGGTGGCCGGCGGTTTGTTGATCGCCCTGTCGTTCGTGTTCGGCATCGAGGCCTACAAGCAGCCCGGCACGCTGCCGGCGGCCTTGATGCAGATCGGCGGCGAAGCGGCGTTCAAACTGATGGTGCCGTTGCTGGCCGGTTACATCGCCTGGTCCATCGCCGACCGCCCGGGCCTGGCGCCAGGGATGATCGGCGGCCTGCTGGCCGGCACCCTCGGCGCAGGCTTCATCGGCGGCATCGTCGCCGGTTTTCTCGCCGGTTACAGCGCCAAGGCCATCGCCCGCTGGGTGAGTCTGCCCAGCAGCCTCGAAGCGCTCAAGCCGATCCTGATCATCCCGCTGCTGGCCAGCCTGTTCACTGGGCTTGTGATGATCTACGTGGTCGGCCAGCCGGTGGCGGCCATGCTCGCAGGGCTCACGCACTTTCTCGACAGCATGGGCACCACCAACGCCATCCTGCTCGGGCTGCTGCTCGGCGGCATGATGTGCGTCGACCTCGGTGGGCCGATCAACAAGGCTGCCTATGCGTTTTCGGTGGGCTTGCTGGCGTCATCCAGCTACGCACCGATGGCGGCGACCATGGCGGCTGGCATGGTGCCGCCGATCGGCCTGGGCATCGCCACCTTCCTCGCCCGGCGCAAGTTCGCCCAGAGCGAGCGCGAGGCCGGCAAGGCGGCGTTGGCGCTGGGGCTGTGCTTCATCTCCGAAGGCGCCATCCCGTTCGCCGCCAAGGACCCGCTGCGGGTGATCCCCGCGAGCATCGCCGGCGGCGCCTTGACCGGGGCGCTGTCGATGTACTTCGGCTGCAAGCTGATGGCCCCGCACGGCGGGCTGTTCGTGCTGCTGATCCCCAATGCGATCAACCATGCGCTGCTGTACCTGCTGGCGATCCTGGCAGGGAGCCTGGTGACGGCGGTGGTGTATGCGGTGATCAAGAAGGGCGAGCAGGTGGAGATGGTGGTGGCGCCGGCCAAGGGCTGACGCCCATCGCGGGGCAAGTCGCATCGGCGCACCGCCGCTCCCACGCCGGCTACAGCGTGGGAGCGGGCTTGCCCCGCGATGGCTATTAGAAGGTGGTGCCGATCCGTTGGCGATTCTTCGCGTACCAGACCCCGGTAATCTTCGCCGTTACATCCGCCACTGCGACCTGGCCGAAGTAACGGCTGTCGGTGCTGTTGTCGCGCCGGTCGCCGAGCAGGTAGACATGGCCGGGCTCCACCACCAGGGGCGCCAGGCTCAGTGAATAAGGGCTGCGCACCATCTCGGCGGGTGCATGGAACAAGCCCAGGTTGCGGCCATTGACCAACAGTTCGCCCGCAACGATTTCCAGCCGGTCGCCGGCCACCCCCGCCACACGCTTGAACCCTTCAATATTGCCCTGGCGGTACAGCACCACATCCCCCACCTTGAGGTCGCCCAGCAAGCGCGAGTCGCTGACGATGTGATCGCCGATCTGCAGCGCCGGCTCCATCGAGCCCGAAGGAATCTGGTCGAGCCGGTAACCGAACAACGGGCCGCGCAGCAGCACCAGCACGCCGGCCAGCACCACCACCGCAGCGGCGTATCCCACCAGGCGTGCCCCGGGTGGTTCGCTGCCCGGGTGACCGCGCCAGGCGATCCAGGCGGCCAGGCAGGCCGAGCCGAGCTTCAGGGCCAATGCGACCCACAGGCCGACGATCACCGCCATAGGTGTGGCAAACAGGCCGATCAGGAAGAAGTCGATGAAGAACAGCGCCAGCAGTATCAGCGCCCAACGCAGGCGGCCTACGTAGTAGAGCCCCGAACCTGCGACCAGCAGGGAGATGACAAACGCCGATGAAGCGGATTGACGCGAAGGCATGGAAGGTCAGTCGTCCTTGAAAAGAGCTCTTTGGGTTTTCGGCAGGTACAGCGAGGTCTTGAGCGTTCAGCCCTGCCAGGTTTTTGCCCGCAGCGGCACCAGCAGGTCGGCCAGGCCGTTGTGGTCGATCTCATGCATCAAGGCCAGCAACGCGCCCAGCTCGCCATGGGGGAAACCCTTGCGCGCAAACCACGCCAGGTAGTCGCCCGGCAGGTCGGCGATGAGCCGCCCCTGGTACTTGCCAAAAGGCATGGTGCGGGTGACCAGCAGTTGCAGGGCTTCAGGTTTCATCGGGGCGGCGGCCTGTGGCGGGTGAAGCGCGGACGATACTGCAATCTGCACGACGACCCAAGCGGCGATCATGCAGAACGCACCGGCGCGGCGATTTCTGAATAATTATAAGCAACTGATTTTTATAGATTATTTTTAGCCAATAAGCCTGGCATGAAGCCTGCTCCGGTAAAGGTGACTATCACCTGCCAAGGAGTTGTTGCCATGAGTAATCCCAACAAAGACGTCATCGATGTGCTCAACGACCTGATCGAGTACAGCAAGGACGGCGAGAAGGGCTTCAAGACCTCCGCCGAGGATGTGAAGAATCCACAACTCAAGGCGTTCTTCGTCCAGCGTGCCGGTGAGTGCGCCAATGCCGCGGCCCAGCTGCAAAGCGAAGTCCGCCGTCTGGGTGGCGACCCGGAAACCAGTACCAGCATAAGCGGCGACCTGCACCGTGGCTGGGTCAACCTCAAGTCGCTGGTCACCGGCAAGGATGAAACGGCGGTGCTCAATGAAGTTGAGCGGGGCGAGGATCACGCCCTCAAAGCCTACAAGGACGCCCGCGAGAAACTGGTCAAGCTGGGCCGTACCACCAGTGACCAGACCTACATGCTGGTGGAAAACCAGTTGCAGGGTGTACAGCGCAACCACGACCAGGTGAAGGCACTGCGCAACGCAGCCCGCGCCGCTTCTTAAGCCTGAGGGCCCTCTACCCGGTTGCGGCCATTCGCCTTGGCCCGGTAGAGCGCCTCGTCCGCGTCACCCAGCAGCCGGGTCAGGTCGTGCTGGGTGCCGGGGATGTGCAGGCCGATGCCGACGCTCACCGTTACCGAGCGTTCGTCCGCGCCGAACGGCGGCATCGACTCGACGCTGGCGCGTATGCGCTCGGCCAGCAGCAGTGCGCCGGCCAGTTCGGTCTCGGGCAGCACCACCTGGAACTCTTCCCCGCCATAACGCGCTGCCAGGTCCGCCGGGCGGCGTATGCAACGCTCGATGGTCTTGGCGACCTCGCGCAGCACATGGTCGCCGCCGGCATGGCCATGGCGCTGGTTGAATGCCTTGAAATGATCCACATCCACCATCAGCACCGCCAGCGACTTGCGGTTGCGCTGGGCGCGTGCCCATTCCAGGCGCAGCACCTGGTCGAGCCGGCGGCGGTTGGCCAGCCCGGTGAGGCTGTCGGTGGCGGCCAGGGTCGCCAGGCCCTGCTCGGCATCGTGGCGCCGGCGTAATTCGCGGCCCAGCAGCAAGGTGAGCCAGAGGATGCCGATGCACAGCACGCCGGTGGCCACACTGACCACGATCGCCGTGCGCCGCCAGGACTGGAACACCTCGTCGGTGGAGTGCACCACCAGCACGATCAGCGGCAGGTCGGCGACCCGGGCGAAGGTGTACATGCGCTGGGCTTCCCGCAGGCTCGACCTGGCCGTGAAGCTGCCGCTGCGCTCGCTGAGGATGCGTTTGAAGTTGGGCCGCTCGCTGAAGCTGGTGCCGATCAGCGGGTCCTGGGGCCGAGAAGGCTGGCGCGCCAGCAACTGGCCGTCGGTGTTGAGCAGGTTGATGCTGCTGTCGTCGCCGATGTCCAGGCGTTCGAACAGCCGGCTGAAATACGACAGGCGCAGGGCCCCGGCGGCCAGGCCGATGAACTCACCGTTGCTGCCGGAGATCCGCCGGCTGAAGCTGATGCACCAGTCCAGGTCGCCCAGCCGGGCCTTGAACGGCGGGCTGATCAGCAGGCCCAGGCCGGGGTGGTCGCGGTGGCGCTGGAAGGGGATGGTGTCGGCGAAGTTGGCCTGGCGAGGCACCACGCTGGTGGAGTCGCCGACCACATCGCCCCTGGCGTCGAGCCAGAGAATGTCGCCGCGCACCGGTGCCGAGATCGCCTGGCTGAACAGGATCTGCTGGCGCAGGCTGGGCTGGACATTGAGTAATTCGGGGTGTTTGACGGCCCAGATCAGGCCTTTGAGCGATTGGTCGTAGAGCTCGACGTTGCGCAGGATGTCGCTTTCGATCAGTTGCACGATGTTGCCGGAGGAGCGGATCGCCGACTGCTCGACGCTGTCGCGCTCGCGTGCCAGCAGGTAGCTGACGATGCCCACTATGGCGAGCACGGCAAGGCAACTGCCCAGGTTGAGGATCAGTTCGGGGTGTGACTTGTACAGGGCTGAACGTGGTGATCGGGTTACTGACGTCATGCTCGCTACTGCATAAGCCCCTTGATCCATGGGGGATGGGCCATTACGCGGCGGCGGTATTCTAAGGAAGGGAGGATTGTCGGACAAGAATTATGGTGTTTTGTCCGACGAAATTGTGGGGGTGGGGGCTTTTGTGGCGGGCTTGCGATCGCATGAGGGTTATCGGGTGTCTGGCTGTTGATGGCATCAGGGCATACAGGTGCATGCCACAACCCTTGCAGCGCCTATGAGATCGAGCGCCGCCCGCGCGGCGCTTCGCGGGTAAACTGAACTGGCCTAATGATTTTGGACACCTTCATCGGGCGCTATGATGGCGCCCAATTGGAGGCAAAATCAGTGCGTAA
>NZ_VZZR01000038.1:0-59130 GCF_009650555.1 Pseudomonas sp. EMN2 | reverse complement strand
CCTAAAAAAGGCCAGTGCTCTCCTGCTTCGGGACTCCAAAGATCGTTCTCGCTGATCAACGAGCTGAGTGAGCAATACTATGATATAAGCGTAACATGAAGACTCCAGAGCCGCCCGGACTATTGGAAAGACGCAAACGACATGCCCAGAAAGGGCCGCTCTAACACCAGCCAAAAGCATCGTGTATGCATTAATTATAAGCAAATCTGCTGCTGACTGCTGTGACAGTGGAAGCGAAAAAATCTCATCGTGAAAAATATCACCCATCTGAGCAATCAGATGCATTAACTCGGGACTTTCATTTGCGTGATCCTGAGCATTTTCCAGTGTAGCAATCAAATAATCTCGGACCCTACCAACATTGATCTTCAATCGACCACTCCTGTATAAATTGTACTTTCGTACAGCCCTTCACATAAACCGTTAAATTGGATTGACCCGTCATGACCCTCACTTTCCTTGGCACGCCGACTGGCGGCCCAACATTGCTGCCGGTGTATTCGTTTCGTGTGCCGCCGGGCTTCCCTTCTCCAGCGGCGGATCACCTGGAGCGCCACATCTCACTCGACGAGCTGTTCGATCTGCGCATACCTCACGTACACCTGGTGTAGGTCGAGGGCGACAGCATGCAGGGCGCAGGCATCTTCTCGGGCGACATTCTCATCGTAGATCGCAGCAGCGAAGCCGAGCACGACAACATCGTGATCGCCGCGGTCATGGCCGGCGCCCAGTATTGAGGATGGCCGCGAAAAACCATCTCAGCTAAGTGTGAGATGGTCTTTCTCTTGGGCGCCAGTCTTAAACAATATTGAACTGGAGCAATAGGCGCATCGTACTATCTGGCAGTTTTATGTGTCACTCCTCAATCATTAGTGCTGGCCAGAAGGCCTGATTGATAACTAGCTTGGCCTGATCTCTAGTTCGGCGCTTTATGCCATCCATGAGTGACTTATTGTAGTTGAAGTCGTAAATGAATTTATGCTCATCTGGACTGATTCGCAACCCTAGAAAGCCATACCATAGCAACAGATCAATTGCATTTTGTGCTTTATCGACGGGTAATCCAGACTCGCACAATGTAGATAAAACTTCATCTTCGCTCAGTACTGACGGGCTAGCAATAAACGCATAGAGAATATCTTGTGTATCATCTGAGATATCTCTCAATTCGTAGCCAATATCCCGTAGCAAATCGGAAGAATATGCGGCGATACCTTTTTCAATGTCGGCGGACTCAATGATCTCGTGATTTAGATTGATGGCGAAGCTTTTGCAGTGATTGATTAGGTTTAGCAGGAATCTAGGGCGCATGAGTGAGCGGTCAATCAGGAACTGAGAAGACTCTTCGCCTTTATAGTGACTGGCGAAAACCTTCAGCCATGCGCTTCTGAAATCGGTATCCTCGTCTAAGCCATTTGAAACAATTCGCAGTCGAATTACTTCCCTCAATAGATCCCCGTCGGTCCAGTCTAGCAGGACGCTGGCTTCCTTGCCTCTATCAGACGTTTCTTTTACGAGTAACTCGTAAACGTCATTTCTCAAAAATACTACAGTCCTAACCCTGAATGACGAACGGCCAAATTGACGCTCTATTTTTCGCGTCGCTTCGATGAGTGCTCGAATGATAAGAAGGTCTTCATGCTGTAACCCTGAAGTTGGCCATCCGTTATCGAGATTATCAAATAGAAGCCAAAGAAGCTCTTTGTGTTCAAGATAGCTTCCAAGCTTCTGTTTGAGTTGTTTCACATCATGGCTATAAATGAGTTCTGTGACTTGAGACGAGCTGAGGCTAACCTTTTCTGTATCTCCGAATTTTGATCGATATTCGGAGTATATGCGCTCCATGAGGACCGACATGCGCTCTGAAAAATCTCCCTGAGAGTCATAGGCTTCAGCATGGTACAGCTCTGAAAGCTCTCGATAACCATCATACAATCTATGGTCGTGAATATGCCTGGTTTTGTCTTTTTCCAGTACTTTGTAGCATATTTCCAAAAGGAGAACATACTCCCAAAATGCAGTTACAGTATGCTGATAAGTTCCTTCTTCAAGGAAGTCAAGGATGCGCTCTTTGAACTTTATAAGCTTATATCCGTCTGGTTTGAGGTCAAGAATGATGTTTTTGTTCCTATTCTTGTCTCGCTCGCTATCACGTATCTGGAGAAAAATCGCGGACTTACCAGATCCTTTCCGACCCACCACGAGATGAGCTTCACCCCTCAGAGATTTCAAAAACTGATCGGTTTCCAAGTAGTAACGTTCGAGATCGCGCATCTCATTCTCGGCAGAAGTGGCTCCGAGATTTAGTTTTTTTAAAAATGAACGCTCTTGTTTCGATCCGTTCGAGTCCTGACTCTGAAAAGCTTTCGTGACGTCGCTTGCGAATAATTCTATCGCTGCATTTACATCGTCTGGATGATAAGTAACATGCACAAAGTCCCGATAATCCAAGGGTACAGGGTCATCGCCTTGCTGTAGTAGGCAAAGAGCTTTACCCATGCCATCCGCTAAACCGGCAATGAAAGCAGCACGCAGATTGTGAATTTCGTGACCCACCCAGGTCTTGGAGAGGAGAGGAACAACAACACCGTGAGAGGTTGAAACCTGTGCAATCGCATCATAGGCAGATAAACGAGGCATTTCATTTGGATCAAAATTTCGGAATATATACCCAGCCTTTTTGATTCGCGAGATGATTCGAGTCGACCAGTCAGTTTTAAATGGTGTGTCTAGTAAGTAGATCGGTGCCTTGGTGTTAAGGGGGCTTGCGGTTTCGATTGGCTTAGATGTCGAAGCGCTGATAACGAATCTCGCTAGCTCTGTAGAGTTCTGATAGTCGTTATAACCTATTGTATCGAAGATCCCCACATCCGAGATCTTGGCCCCCTCAGAAGAGATGCTCTTATTCCTAACAAGCAGAATCCTTTTTGATTTCCCAATGGCGTAACCGATCTCATAAGTGACGTTAAAATTTAAGGTTGTAATGTCTGCAACTAAAAAATCTGCTTGATCAATCCCGGATATAACCTCATCCGAGATGAAGTGGCCCACTATATCCAATGCTTTCCAGGTTTTTACTTCGGTGTTCGCGGCTTGCTTTGATAAATTAAGCATCGCGTGTTCGATCGTCTGACCTATTTCGGATGGGGTAGAAGCGTAAGCAAAAAATCCAGTTGTAGACTTCACGTTCGAATCCTTATCGAGGCGAATTTGTAGAACTGCTTTACACAGGCCTATAGTGGCATAGTGACTCGATAGGTTTCCATCATCAGCGGCGGATTTCAGTGCGATGCCCCCCTAAATGAATTCCAGCTCGTCGATCGCTGCGGGTAAGCTGCAGCCCTTTACACACGCGGATAAATGGGAATACTTTGCAACAGGCTGCCTCGGGGGAGCGCCTTTGAGCTGGCCTAATGATTTTGGACACCTTCATCGGGCGCTATGATGGCGCCCAATTGGAGGCAAAATCAGTGCGTAAATCCTATTCAAGAGAATACAAAGTCCAAGCTGCCGAAATGGTGCTGGACGGCGGCCAGTCAGTTCCTGAGGTCTGCGCAGCCCTTGGGCTTGGGCCTACCGCGCTTCGGCGCTGGGTTGAGCTACAACGGCTATGAAACGCCAGTAGCCATGGAGAAAAAGCTCAAGGCAGCGGCATAAACCTTAACCGGTGTCCAAAATTACTTGACCAGTTCACCTTGTGCCGCGAAAGGGCTGCAGAGCAGCCCCAGAGTTTTCTGCTTTCATGCTGAAATCATGGGGCCGCGCTGCGGCCCTTTCGCGGCACAAGGCCGCTCCCACAACAAGACAGTGGATCGTACAGCCTCAAGACCAGCGTCCTCCTGTGGGAGCCGGCTTGCCGGCGATGAGGCCAGTGCAAGCAACACAACACAGTGACTTCCACGTGACCACCAGGCGGCCTGCCATGCCCTCGCCCCGCAGTGAAATCTGGCATGACCCGGCGCTGCCCTTCGTCGAAAGCCGCCGCGCCTGCCATAGCCGCGCCTGTTACAAGGCGCACAGCCACCCAAGCTTCTCCATAGGCGCGGTGGATGTCGGCTACAGCCACTTCACCGGCGCAGGCCAAGGCGTGGTGCCGCTGACACCCGGCACTCTGGTGCTGGTGCCGGCACAACGGGTGCACGCCTGCAACCCTGAACCCGGCAAGGCCTGGAGCTACCAGATGCTGCACCTGGACGCCGACTGGCTGCGCTGCCTGCGCCTGGAGTCCGGTGTGGCGGCGGGTGAGTCGGTGGCGCCGGCGCGCATCACCCGCTCGCCAACGCTGTACCGGCAGTTCTGTGCGTTGAACGAGCTGCTGTTCTCGAAGGTTTCGCCACTGGAGAAGGAAGCTGCGCTGGTGGCCTTCATCGGCGACCATGACTTCAGCACCCTGCCCACCTTGCCACCGGCGCCTGCGCTGGCCCCTTCAGTGCTGGGTGAGCTGGTCGCCTGCCTCGACGAGCAGGCGTTGGCCGAACTCAGCCTCGACCGCCTGGCCCGGCAGGCCGGGCTGGGTCGCTATCAACTGATCCGCGCATTCGCCGCGGCCACCGGGATGACCCCGCACAGTTACCTGCTCAATGCCCGGGTCAACCAGGCGCGGATGCTGCTGCGCCAGGGCTGTGCGCTGGCGGAGGTTGCCTATCGCCTGGGGTTCGCCGACCAGAGCCACTTCCAGCGGGTGTTCAAGGCCCATGCCGGGGTGACGCCTGGGGCCTACCGCGGCGGCTTGCAATAATCTTCAATACGCCAGATCAGCAGCTGAACAGACTGCGGTTTTCCCCTCGGAAACCCGCTTGATGGAACAGTTCCTGCTCGTCGCCACCGCCCATTTTCTTGCCCTGCTCTCGCCTGGCCCGGACTTTTTCCTGGTGGCCCGCACCTCGGCCAGCGCAGGTTGGCGGGTGGCCAGTGGCGCCTGCCTGGGCATCGCCCTCGCCAACGGCGTATTCATCGGCGCAGCGTTCGCCGGGGTGGCGGTGCTGCACGCGGGCAGTGCGATGTTCGTGGCCCTGCAACTGGCCGGTTGCGCCTACCTGCTGTACATCGGTGCCTTGTTCTTGCGCCATGCCGGGCACAGCAGCCTGACACCTGCCGCAACGGCCACCGGGCAGGCTGCCAGGGGTTGGCTGGGCAGTTTGGGCATGGGCTTCGCCTCAGGCATCCTCAATCCGAAGAACGCGCTGTTCTATGCCAGCCTGGCGAGCATGATCGGCAGCAACAGCGTCGTGCTCAAAGGGCTGTACGCCGGCTGGATGTTCACTGCGGTGCTGGCCTGGGACCTGCTGGTGGCGCTGGCTATTGGCAATCGTCGGGTACTGCGCCGCTTTGCCCAAGCCCTGCCCTGGCTGGAACGGGCCTCGGGGGTGATGCTGATGGCCCTGGCTGTCGCTGTGCTGGCTCATCTGGCGTGGGGCTGACCAGCTCAAGCGTGGCGAGGTCCAGCAAGCTGAAGCAGCCACTGCTCCAACCGCCAGTATCCAGGTGCCAGACATTGCCCAGCACCTTGACCTTGAGCAGCGGCGTGTGCCCGACCAGCAGCGCACGCAGCCCTTCGACCCTGGCTTCGTCGCCTTCCCTTAGGCGCCGCCGTGACCATTGGCAGACTTCACGTATGCGCGGATCGTCGTCATCCAGCAGGCTCACGCGCAGATCCTCCCATCGCGCGAAGGGGCTGTCGGCGTGCAGCAGGCCGACCAGTCCGTCATGGGTCTGCACTTCCAGAGCGATAGGCATTTCGAGGAACGCATCGACAAAAGGCCGTTGCTGATCTTCTGGCAAGTCGAGAAACCAACCACCCCCCGCCGCGCGGTACATGTCCAGGTCAAGCCGGCCACCGCGCAGGTAATTGATCGCCAGGCTTTCGTGGTTACCCTGCACCGCGTGGAACCAGGGCTGGCTCAGCCAGTCGAGTGCCTGGGCACTGTGCGGCCCGCGGTCGACCAGGTCGCCGACGCTGAACAGGCGGTCGACCGCCGGGTTGAAGCCGACGCCATCCAGGCACTCTTGCAAGCGCTGGAAGTGCCCGTGGATATCCCCCACGGCCAGGTCGCGCCCGCGGGTGTTGACGGCTATCCGCCTGAAGCGGCTCATTGCATCGTTCCTCTGCTACGGCCTCGGCACCGGCGTAAAATGGTCGGGCAAGCCATCCACACCCGGAGGTGCATCATGCGTACCGTCCTGGCCTGTGCCGTACTGATGGTGCTGGCAATTGACAGCATGGCACAGGGCACCCCGACCGCCCAGGTCGAGGTGCGTTTCGAGCACCCGGAAAACTTCCGCGATGCCAGCCTCGACGGCCAAGGTTATGAGCGTGGCGCCGACCCGCAGGTGATCAAGGCGTTGACCGAACATTTGCGCAAGCTCGGCCAACGTTACCTGCAACCGGACCAGCAACTGGTGATCGACATCCGCGACATCGACCTGGCCGGGCGTTACGAGCCCTGGCACAGCCAGGCCTACGATGTGCGCTTCATGCGCGAGATCACCTGGCCGAGCATCGACCTCAGCTACACCCTGAACCAGCCCGGCCAGCCAGCGCGCCAGGCGGCCGAGCACCTCAGTGACAAGATGTACCTGAGCCGCCCGGGGCGCCAAGGCAGCAGCGATCGGCTGTATGCCGAGAAGGCCATGCTGACCGACTGGTTCCGCCAGCGCTTTGCCCCGCCGCCGCACGCCGGAGACTCAGTTGCGCAGGCGGCGCAGGGCGATCGGCGCAATTAGCCGGTGAAACGGCGCCACCGGCAACATGTACAACCGGCCCAGCAGGTTGTGGGTGCACACCACGGTGCTCACCAGCACCTGGTACTGGCCGTCGGCTGCCGGGCGGCGGGTCAGCGCAATGTACACATCCAGGTGGCGGTCGCGGTCGACCAGCAGCACTTCGTCCTCGGTATTGGCCAGCAAGGTAAAGATGCCCACGCGCTCGCCGGGTTGATAGTTGCTGGCCGGGCGTGCGGGGTCGATGGCCGTGAGCCGGCCCAGGTCCTTGAGGCCGACCAGCGCCACCAGGCGGTTGCGCAGCACCATCAATGCATCGATCCAGCCGGGCATGCCGGCCATCAGCCGCAGGAACAACACCATGGCCGGTTGTGCCGGTTGCGCCAGGCTGATCGCCCGGCAATGGCGGAACCCGGCCTGAGCGGCGTGGGCGCTGATCAACGAGTCGCCTGGAATGGTCGCGGTATAAGTCATCTGGGTATTCCGTCCTTGGAATCGGCACCTTCCTGCTGGCGAAGGCGATCTGCCCGATAGTATCCTGCGCGTCCGAACCGATGCCAAGGATGGATGCCGTCGTGAACACCCGCGCCACACCCGAGGTACCCGCGGCATGAAGTATCTGTTGCTGACGCTGGCCAGCTATGCCACCAGCTACTACCTGGTGGGGCTGCTGATCCAGGGCGGGCTGGCAAACATCGCCGAAGACCTGCGTCATCGCCCGGACGCACCGCCGCCAGGCCAGTACCTGCGTGAAGTCGAGCAGCATGCCCGGCGCGCTCACCGCCACTACGCCTTGTTCAGCGGCAGCCTGTTGGCCCTGTTGCTGGCGTTGCTGTGTGCCTGGCTGAGTTGACGGCGGTTACTGGAAATCCAGCGCCAGGCTCTGGCGCCCTTCCAGTGCCAGCAGGTACTGCTTGGCCGGCAAGCCGCCGGCGAAGCCCGTCAGGCTCCCCGAAGCGCCAATTACCCGATGGCACGGGGCGATGATCGAGATCGGATTACGCCCGTTGGCCGCCCCCACCGCCCGCACTGCGTCGGGGTTGCCGATCTGCCGGGCGATATCGCTGTAGCTGCGGGTCTCGCCGAAGGGGATGCTCAACAACGCCGCCCACACCTGGCGCTGGAACTCGGTGCCGGCAAAATCCAGCGCCAGGTCGAAGGTGCGGCGCTGACCGGCGAAGTATTCACCGAGCTGGCGGGCCGTTTCACGCAAGACCGGGTGCTGGTCATCGCGCTGCAGCTCGCCCAGGCGTACCCGGTTGGCCCGCTCCTCTTCCCACAGTACCGCCGCCAGACACGCACCGCGGGCCACCAGCGTCAGCGTGCCGACGGGCGAATGCATCAGGGTAAAGGCGCAGGGCATGGCAGGCTCCGGTCAGGTCAGGGTCTTCGCACTGTACCCAGCGCACCGCTTGTGCGCATCCGCTTTCTTGCCATGCCCCCGGGCGAGCCCGGCCCTAGGTCCGCGCGCACATCTGCGCGGCATCGAGCAAACGCCCATGGTCGTACCAGGCATCACGCTGGTAGGCGGAGTATTGATGCTGCCCGCCGGAACCTGTGACCTTGACCAGGCCATCGGCCTTGCTTGGGTCGGTGCTCTCGACGAATAGCTCGAGGGCGTCCTGGTTCTGCACCGTGTAGGTCTTCGCCGAGTCGGGCAGTTCGGATTTCACGCAGCGCAGGTAGTCAGGCGGGCTTTTCGCGGTGGAGCCAAAGGTATTGTCGTGGCCTGCCCGCAGGTCAGGGTCATGGGCACAACCTGCCAGCAGCAGCCCGGCAGCCAGCGCCACCAGGGGTCTCATCGAGCGCTTCATACAACCTCCGATCACCCCATCAGGAAACCCTGGACAGTGACGGACAGCAACCACCCTTTTTAATAGTCAGCTTACGATTTCAAAGGTTAGCCCCGGCGCCACCGGCCCGTTATGCCGGTTCGCTATGGAGGCCAGGCGTTGCGCGCATGTCGCGGCCGCTGGCCGGATCCGCTGGTCGGCCCTGGGCCACAGCGAGCGCAAACAGGCGCCTACTGATGCTCGGGCCTTCTCACCCGACGTTGAACACGCCAATCGAGGTGTGCCGCCATGAAGCGCATCAACAAGCTCATCCAGCAGCGCCGTCATCAACTGCATGTGCACCTGCCGCCGAGTGGACTGGAAGCCGCCCCTTTTACCGCCGCAGTCGGCGCATGTGCGCGATGGTTGCCAAGCCTGGACACCGAGATTCAGCTGAGGACACCACCGCACACCGGCGTCATGCCCTCGCGTACCGAGACTTTGGCCAGATCGTAGCTGGATGCCCGGGCAACTGGCCGCTACAGTGCGGGGCGCTGGCAGCGGCCAGTTCACTGACAAGGAGGTTGCCGATGTTGTCGAAGCTTTTGGTGACGGTGGGTATCGTCTTCTATGCGGTCGTGGTGCCGATTCTTGAAATCAACGATACCCACGTGTTCAACCAGGCCTGGGCGCCACACGCCCGGCTGCACGAGACCTGGCAGCTGTTCACCAATACCGCGCTGGGTGCCTTCAGCGTGTGGCTGGTCTGGGGCAGGAACGATCTGCGGCTGGCGAGCTTGTTGACCCTGTTCGTTACGGGCGGCTTCCTGCTGGCCTATTGGCTGCGGGACGGCTACGGCGGGTCGATGGTGCTCAGCGACGGTTCCGAGAAAATGATCATGGGGGTCAACCTGGGCCTTCTGGCCTACACCCTGGCAATAGTGCTGGCGGGCATTGCCGTTGCCATTGATCGACGTCAGCGGGGCGTGCAGTCAACCGCCCCCCATTATCGAGCTTGAAACGCCCAAACCGCCGCTATAGGCTTCGGCCGCATTCATTTTTAGGAATACGGAAATTCTATGAAAGGCTTCAGATCCACCGTCCTTCTCGCCTGCACATCTGCGGTTCTACTGCTCACCGGCTGCGCGGCCTCCGTCAAGAGCAGCGGAACCGAAACGCTCGTCATTCAAGAACCCGCCAAAAAGAATCTGGTCGTCACTCTCGAAGGGAACACCAAGGTTCAGCAGAACGACGATTGGCTGCGCCTCAAACAGGAGTGGAATGAAGCGCTACGCGCCGAGGCTAGTCGCGCAGGCTTCAACCTTGCCGCTGAAAAGGCAGCCCTGACCGATGACAACGATGCCGTCTGCGTCAAAATCAATGTCACGAACTTCCGATACCTGACTCCCGGAGCTCGCTATGGGGCCGGTGTCATGGTGGGCAATGCGTGGATCAACTCGAGTGCTGAATACTCGTACCTGAAATCGCAAAAACTGATCGGCACTCGCACATACGACACGTCTTCGTCCGCCTGGGAAGGCGTGATGTCGGCCATGACGAAAAAACAGGCCGAAGCGATTTCGCAAAAAATCATCAGTGACATCAAGACAGCCAAATCAAACTGACGCTGCCTGAGAACAGCCCGCGAAACGCGGGCTTTTCAGGGCCGTGAGAATGGAGCGATCTCCTGCCCCTCCTGCACTGCCCGCCAGCGACCTTACGAACCCTGCTCCTTCACCTGGCAAATGCCATTGGCCCGGTTCCTTCCGGTATAGGCAACGCTCGGAGAGCCGTCCGGGTTGATCGATAGCGAAACGGTTATTCCGCTGGCCTTGGCTTCGAAGTAGTTCTCGTTGAACTTTTTCAGTTTGCCCTCTTTGCCATTGATGTAGATCGGCCCGCCCTCGTCCGCGTGGACTTCAATTTTACCAGGGCATGTTGCGTTCAGCAGTGGAATACCAGCCTGAGCCGCGCCTGACGCCACCAGCAAAGCTAACAGCAGTAATCGCTTCATCTCATGCTCCTTGAGAGGATTGACCGAGATCGAAGCAATAGCTCAGAACGGCACTGCCCGCCAGCGCCTTCACCTATTCAACGATATTGCTGACGCGGTTAGGGCGGCGTTTTCAAGCTGTAGCCAGAACTTGGGAGTTTCTTTGACAGAGGCTTTGACACTGTTGTTGATCCAGGTCACTGAACCCGGGAATCAGCTGCTTGCTCGCTTCACGACCCCGGCGGCCATGAGCGCGGCGCCCGGTATCCACAGGCCAGCGTTCGAAGTACCCAGCCCAACAGCAAGCAGCGCAATACCGACAGCAACCATAAGCGTTCTCCCTAACCAGAAATATCCATTTCAGACCGATCAATCTTCAAAAAAGCTGACCCCAAAGCAACATGCTGATGGAAGCAAACACCGCAATTCCAACGCCTGATACCCAATTTCTTTCGGTGGTCTCACTTCGCCAATCGCTTTTCGGGAGCCGGCCCAGGCTGGCCATCTTAACGACTGGCCAGCCGAGCCAGTAAAAAAACAACCAGAATATCTAGAAAAAGTGCAGTGTTGATGAATCCTGCCGTCAGTCAGTACACCGCTCATGCCATTAGGCACGGGCTGATACCGGAACTGGATCCGGCCATCCCCCCACCCCGGCGCTATTTGTGAAAAGCTCAGCCACGGAAGGATGGACCTGGCTTAGGCTCGGTGGGCGCAACCATTTTCCTGTGATCCCCCCAGCACATAACCCTTGAATCCTCTACAAACTTGCGAAGGATGTTGGCTTTTTCGTCTTGGGTATCGCCAACTGGGTATTCCTTTGCCTTCTCTTCTAGTCGAAATCTGTAGCCAACCCCTAATCCACCGAGGGATCCGTCGTACTCTGCAAGAGGCTCTTTGAACTGCTTCGCCGCCATGACGTCGACGGCATCCATTACTACGATTTCGCACCATCTGATCTCGGATACCAGATACCGAGGTCTACCATCCTCCATCCACCAAGCAGCTGCATATGGACTTACTAAAAGGTTAAACGCAGCGATCGTCGCCGCAACAATCCGTGTATTCATGGCATTTTGATATCGAAAAACGAGTAGCCTATCAGTTGGCTATGCGCCCATCCACCCTGGACGGAAAGCCAGTAGGTAGCCTGGGTCGTGGCGTAGTAGCGTTGTGCCTCCCAGCGCAAAGCAACAATCCAGCGCATCATCGTTGACCACCAGCCTGCAGGCCGGACGAAGACAACGTATCACCGGGTGGCGTTGCTGAACGATCGAACACTCAAAGCCATACGGCAGGCGCAATGCCAGGCCGACTTGAGGCGGGTAGCTTCAAAGTCAGCTGTGGATCAACGAACCAAGTGTTACAATCCGCCACTTCAAATCAGCGCCCAAGGCGCTGGACATCCGTGAACGCCGGCAGTACGACACCCGCCACACCTACGTAACCATGTGCCTGATGGCTGGGATGAACCAAAGCGTTCATCGCGAACCAGCTCGGCCATAGCGTCGAGATGTTGCTCTCTACCTACGCGAAATGGATCAGCTCCTCCTCGGACTGGAGGGAGCTGGAGAAGCTGCCGCCCCGCGTCGAATTGGCCCAGAATTGGCCCAAAACTGACGAGAGGGCCTAAATACACCTCTGGAACCCCCGCAGGACAAGCACTTGATTTCTACCGCTAACATCACCATGCAATTCGGCGCCAAGCCGCTGTTCGAAAACGTCTCGGTCAAATTCAACAACGGCAACCGCTACGGCCTGATCGGCGCCAACGGCTGCGGCAAGTCGACCTTCATGAAGATCCTCGGCGGTGACCTGGATCCGTCCGGCGGCCAGGTGATGCTCGAGCCGAACACGCGCCTGGGTAAACTGCGCCAGGACCAGTTCGCCTACGAAGAATTCACCGTGATCGACACCGTGATCATGGGCCACGAGCAGCTGTGGAAGGTCAAGGCCGAGCGCGATCGCATCTACTCGCTGGCAGAAATGACCGAAGAAGACGGCATGGCCGTCGCCGAGCTGGAAACCGAATTCGCCGAGATGGACGGCTACACCGCCGAATCCCGCGCTGGCGAACTGCTGCTGGGCCTGGGTATTCCGCTGGAACAGCACTTCGGCCCGATGAGCGAAGTGGCACCGGGCTGGAAGCTGCGCGTGCTGCTGGCCCAGGCGCTGTTCTCGGACCCGGACGTGCTACTGCTGGACGAGCCGACCAACCACCTGGACATCAATACCATCCGCTGGCTGGAAACGATCCTCACGGCGCGTAACAGCACCATGATCATCATTTCCCACGACCGTCACTTCCTCAACAGCGTCTGCACCCACATGGCCGACCTGGACTACGGTGAGCTGCGCCTGTTCCCGGGCAACTACGACGAGTACATGACCGCCGCCACCCAGTCGCGCGAGCAGCTGCTGTCGGACAACGCCAAGAAGAAAGCCCAGATCGCCGAACTTCAGAGCTTCGTCAGCCGCTTCTCGGCCAACGCCTCGAAAGCCAAGCAGGCCACCTCGCGGGCCAAGCAGATCGACAAGATCCAGCTGGCCGAGGTCAAGCCGTCGAGCCGGGTCAGCCCGTTCATTCGCTTCGACCAGAACAAAAAACTGCACCGCCAGGCGGTGATCGTCGAGAAAATGGCCAAGGCCTTCGACGACAAGGTGCTGTTCAAGGACTTCAGCTTCACCATCGAAGCCGGCGAGCGCGTGGCGATCATCGGCCCCAACGGCATCGGCAAGACCACCCTGCTGCGCACCCTGGTCGGTGAAATGACCCCGGACAAGGGCGAGGTTAAGTGGACCGACAGCGCCGAAGTGGGCTACTACGCCCAGGACCACGCCCACGACTTCGAAGAAGACGTGAGCCTGTTCGACTGGATGGGCCAGTGGACCAGCGGTGAACAGGTGATCCGCGGCACCCTCGGGCGCATGCTGTTCTCCAACGACGAGATCCTCAAGTCGGTGAAGGTGATTTCCGGTGGTGAACAGGGCCGCATGCTGTTCGGCAAGCTGATCCTGCAAAAGCCCAACGTGCTGGTGATGGACGAGCCGACCAACCACCTGGACATGGAATCGATCGAGGCGCTCAACCTGGCGCTGGAAAACTACCCGGGCACCCTGCTGTTCGTCAGCCACGACCGTGAGTTCGTGTCGTCGCTGGCCACCCGCATCATCGAGCTGACGCCTGAAGGTACCGTGGACTTCAGCGGCACCTACGACGATTACCTGCGTAGTCAGGGCGTGGTGGTGTAATCGAGCCTTCCTGGTCGGTCTGTACCGCCTGGGAGGACGCTTTCGCGGGTAAACCCGCTCCCACAGGTAAATCGAAACCCTGTGGGAGCGGGTTTACCCGCGAAGCAGCCACCAGCAATCCAACTGGATGGCACCACCCAACGAATAATTCGTTAGCCTGCTTTCTTTTCCCCCGCACAACGGCCATGATGCCGGTACGCCCAACCGCCTACCCGCGAACGTGCCCATGACCGTGCAACAACCCGCCCCCGGCAACACCTCAAGCATCACCCTGCAAATCCTCGCCATCGTTTTCTATACCTTCATCGCCTTCCTCTGCATCGGCTTGCCGATCGCAGTGCTGCCCAGCCATGTCCACGACCAACTCGGCTACGGCGCAGTGGTCGCCGGCCTGACTATCGGCCTGCAATACCTCGCCACGCTGCTGAGCCGGCCCTTTGCCGGGCGGGTCGCCGACACCCTGGGCGGCAAGCGAGCGATTCGCTTCGGCTTGTATGGCATCGCCGGTTGCGGCGTGCTCACTCTGCTCTCGGCCTGGACCCTCGCCCTGCCCTGGCTGAGCCTGCTGCTGTTGCTCGGCGGGCGCCTGCTGTTGGGCATCGCCCAAGGCTTGATCGGGGTGGCGACCTTGAGCTGGGGGATTGGCCAGGTGGGGCCGGAGCACACCGCGCGAGTGATCTCGTGGAACGGCATCGCCTCCTACGGCGCCATCGCCATCGGTGCGCCGGTCGGTGTGCTGCTGGTGGATATGCAGGGCTTCTGGGTGCTGGGGCCGGCGCTGCTGGTGCTGGCAATAGGCGCGTTGCTGGCGCTGCGCAAACGCCCGGACGTGACGGTAGTGCGCGGCGAGCGCCTGCCCTTCTGGTCGGCGTTCGGCCGGGTGGCGCCTTGCGGCCTGGGCTTGACCCTGGCGTCGATCGGCTACGGCACCCTAACCACCTTCGTCACCCTTTATTACCTGGAGCGCGGCTGGAAAGGCGCTGCATTGTGCCTGAGCGCGTTCGGCCTGTGTTTCATCGTTTCGCGGCTGCTGTTCGTCAACGCGGTCAACCGCTTCGGTGGCTACAACGTGGCGATTGCCTGCATGGCCACCGAGGTGCTGGGCCTGACACTGCTGTGGCAGGCACCTTCACCGCTGTGGGCAATGGTCGGCGCAGGGCTGACCGGCTTCGGCCTGTCGCTGGTGTACCCGGCGCTGGGCGTCGAGGCGATCAGGCAGGTGCCCAGCAGTAGCCGGGGTGCCGGGCTGGGTGCCTATGCGGTGTTCTTCGACCTGGCGCTGGCCATTGCCGGCCCGCTGATGGGCGCGGTGGCGATACAGATGGGCTACGCCTCGATCTTCGCCGTCGCCGCCCTGCTCGCCTTGTCAGGGGTTGGCCTGACGCTGCTGCTGGCCCGCCGCGCCCAGCGCGGCTGATCGCTCGGCAGGCTCGGGCGCGCCCAGTGCCTGGCTGAAAAAGGCCGTGGTTTCGCTGCGCAGCGAACGGTGGATATGCCGGCGGTCTACGCCGTCGGCGTCCTTGCACAATACCGGCATGCGCTGGTGTTGCTCGTCGTCGCACGGCGCCATGAACACGAAATGCCCGGCCCCGGCGAGCAACCGGTAGTCCGGCGTCTGCGGCAGCTTGCGCGCCAGGGCATCGGCGTTGTGCTCCAGGGCCAGCAACTGGTCCGAGTCGCCGCTGTAGATCAGCGCCGGCACATGCACCCCGGCCAAGGCGTGGCGGCCGAACATCAGGCTCAGGGGCGCCATCAGCATCACCGCACCCACCCGCGCATCGGCCCGTGGCCCCAGTTCGCTGTGGTCGGCAATCAGCACACCATGGGTCTTGCAGGCATCGGCGTCGTTGGGGCGTTGCTGGCAATAACGGCGCAGGCGATCAAGGTCGGGTTGCGCGCCAGACAGGATCAGCGCCGTCTCGCCGCCGGCCGAATAGCCGATCACCCCGACCTTGCCGTCATTCAGATAAGGGCCGACCAGCGTATCGGCGCGTGCGGCCGTGATCGCGGCGCTGACCTGCAGCGGCCGGCCATAGAGGTTGCTGAGCGTCCCGAGGCGACTGCGGTCGCGGCTGTTGTCGCCGGGGTGGATCACCGCCACCACCACGAAACCTTGGCGTGCCAGGCCGTTGGCCAGGTCGTGCAGGGCCATGGGGCTGCCGGTATTGCCGTGGGAGATCACCAATAAAGGGAAGCGACCCATTGCAACGGGGGCGTCCTGGGCAACCCGGGTCTGATAGCCCTCGATACGCACAGGCCGCGCCTCGCCGCTGGAGGGGTAGAACACCAGCGCCTGCATGGGGCTGTGGTCCACCGGGTCGGCCAAGGTGAGCCGGTGCAGGCCGGCCACCCAGGTTGCCGCGTTGGCCTGGGCCAGAAGGCCGCCGAACAGGGCAATGGCCAACAGGGTACGAAACGGAGTCATGCAGGGGCGCTCCCGTGACCGGGCGGACGTGTTTCGCCAGCATAGAACCCGGCCAAGCACAGCTACATGAAAACTGAATGAAAAAAGCCGATCGGCGCTCGAGGCGACGATCGGCTTTGCAGCGGATCAGGTGATCAGGCGGCAGCGAACAGCTCGCCGGCGATCTGCGCCTGAGCCGCGTCGATGGCCTTGGCGCGGTGCTCAGGGCCGTAGGCCAGGCCGTGGGCACGGACGGTTTCGACATCGGTGATGCCGATGAAGCCAAGGAAGACGTTGAGGAAGTCTTCATGGCCAACGCCGGTTGGCTGGCCCTGGTGCAGGCCGCCGGCGGTGGACACCAGGACTACCTTCTTGTCGCCGCACAGGCCTTCTGGGCCGGCTTCGGTGTAGCGGAAGGTCTTGCCGGCCACGGCGATGCGGTCGATCCAGGCCTTGAGCTGGGTCGGCACGCTGAAGTTGTACATCGGTGCACCGATCACCACCGCGTCGGCGGCCAGGAATTCTTCCAGGGTTTCGGCGCTCAGTTGCGCTTCGTGGGCCTGGGCGGCGTCACGCAGGTCCTGCGGGGTGCCGGCGGCTACCAGGGTAGCGGCGGAGAAGTGGCTGATGGCGTCGGCAGCCAGGTCGCGGTAGACCACTTCGATGCTCGGGTCGGCGGCTTTCCAGGCTTCGACCACTTCGCGGCTCAGCTGACGGGAGGCGGAATTGTCGCCCAGAATGCTCGAATCGATGTGCAACAGTTTCATGAGACTCTCCTGTAAATGACGACCGCGGCGGTGGGCGATCACGATGGGGAGAATCCTATCGAACCAGCCAATGGCTGATAAGGCAGCAAAAATGCGTTAGTTTGTCCCACTGATAGAACAATGAGACGGTTCCATGCAAGACCTCAACGACCTCTTCTATTTCGCCCAGGTGGTCGAAGCCGGCGGTTTCGCCGCCGCTGGCCGCCAGCTGGGCATCCCCAAGTCGCGCCTGTCACGGCGTATCGCCGAACTGGAAGAACGTCTGGGCACCCGCCTGCTGCAACGCACCACGCGGCAATTGAAGCTGACCGCCGTGGGCGAACGCTACCTGCACCATTGCCAGGCCATGCTGCTGGAGGCGGAGATGGCCGATGAAGTGGTGGCCAGCATGTCCAGCGAACCCCGTGGGCGGCTGCGGGTGTCCTGCCCGGTGGCCCTGGCCCATGCCTTCCTGCCCGATGTAATCAGCCGCTTCCTGGCCCAGTACCCGCTGGTACAGCTGGACATGGTGCTGCTCAACCGCCGGGTCGACCTGATTTCCGAAGGCATCGACGTGGCCCTGCGGGTGCGCGACCTGGGTGACGAAGACCCGGCCCTGGTCACCCGGCGCCTGCGCCAGGCACAGATGCAACTGGTGGCCGCACCGGGTTTTGCCGACCACATCCGCGAGCCCGCCGAGCTTGCCAGCCTGCCGGTGCTGGGCGCCGCCGAGGCGGACCGGCTGGTGCACCTGCGCCTGCACGGGCCGGGCGGCCGCCAGGAAGAGGTAGCCCTGGAGCCGCGCCTGGCCATCGATGACTTCGTCGTGCGCAACGCCGCCGTGCGTGCCGGCCTGGGCTTCACCGCGCTGCCGAGCATGTTCTGCGAGGAAGAGCTGGCACGTGGCGAACTGGTGCGCCTGCTGCCGGACTGGTCGCTGCCCGGCGGCTACCTGCAGGCGGTGTATCCGCACCGGCGCGGCCTGCTGCCGGCGGTGCGGGCATGGATCGATCACCTGGCGATTTCGTTCGAAGCCTGTGGAGAGCGTTATGTCTGAGAAAAGGATGACCGAGGAACAGATCGCGCAGTTCTGCCTGGCGTTGCCCGGCGCGCGCGAGGATTACAAGTGGGGCGGGATCCGGGTGTTTTCGGTGGCCGGCAACAAGATGTTTGCCGTCGCCGACCTGGGGGGAGCCGGCTTGTCGTTCAAGGTAGCCGACGACCTGTTCCTGGGCTACTGCGATCGGCCGGGGATTCGCCCGGCGCCTTATCTGGCACGGGCGAAGTGGGTCAGCATGGTTGCGCCCTACCCCGTAGGCCGTGACGAGCTGTGTGACCTGCTGCGCCGCTCGCACCAGTTGGTGGTGCGGCGCTTGCCCAAGCGCACGCAGGTGGGGTTGTTGCTGGATTGACTCTGCATCGCGGGGCAAGCCTGCTCTTTGCGTGGGCTTGCCCCGCGATGGCTAGCTACAGCAACTGCCCCATCCCGCGACCGCCCAGCAGCAGGTGATCGAACCAGAACACCTGGTGCAGCGCGACAATGCCCCAGAACACCAGCTGATAGGACAGTTTGCGGGTCTTGTGCCGAAACAGCTGCTGGGCCAGCAGCGCCCCGGGCCAGCCACCGAGCAGCTCGCTGGCGTGCAGCACTTTCTCCGGGGTGCGCCAGGCCTGGTTGCGCGCCTGCTGCTTGTCCTGCCAGTACAGCAGCAGGCTCACCAGGCTCACCAGCGGGTACAGCGCCAAGGGCAGCCACGACTGCCCGCTCAAGCCCATCTGCAGGCCGCCCAGTACCGGCAACAGGCACAGCCCGGCCAGAACCAGCAGCTTCAGGCGTGGATTACGGACGCCCTGGGCCTCGCCACGGGCAGCGGTTTGCGGGCGCGCCATCAGCCGTGCGCCGTCGACCAGTCGACCCAGCCGAACTCCCAGGTGGCCAGGATCAGCAGGCCAAAGACGATGCGGTACCAGGCGAACGCGGCATAGCTGTGGTTGGCGATGAACCTGAGCAGCGCGCGCACGGCGATCATGGCGAAGATGAACGACACCACGAAGCCCAGGGCGAACACCGGCAGGTCGCCGGGCTGGAACAGCTCGCGGTACTTGTAGCCCGAGTACACCGCCGCACCGACCATGGTCGGCATGGCCAGGAAGAACGAGAACTCGGTGGCCGCCTTGCGCGACAGGCCGAACAGCAGGCCGCCGATGATGGTCGAACCGGAACGCGAAGTGCCCGGGATCATCGCCAGACACTGGACGAAACCGATCTTCAGGGCGTGGTGCCAGCTCATGTCGTCGACATGGTCCACCTCGATGCGGTGCTGACGACGCTCGGCCCAGAGCATGATCACCCCGCCGACCACCAGGGCCGCAGCCACGGTAATGGGGTTGAACAGGTACTCATGGATCAGGTCGGCGAACAGCACCCCCAGCACCACCGCCGGCATGAAGGCGATCAGCAGGTTGGCGGTGAAGCGCCGCGCCGGTGCCTGGGTGGGCAGGCCCAGCACCACGTCGAAGATCTTGCGCCGGAATTCCCAGACCACCGCAAGGATTGCGCCCAGCTGGATGATGATGTTGAACGCCATGGCCCGCTCACCGCCAAAACCAATCAGGTCGGCGACGATGATCTGGTGCCCGGTGCTTGAAATCGGCAAGAACTCCGTCAGGCCCTCGACAACGCCCAAGATGATTGCCTGCAAGGCACTCCAAAAATCCATCATTCCCCCGATGCAGCACCGCTCCTGGCGGGCCGCTTGTAGTGATTTTCACGTAGTTGCCGCACGCGGCGCGGCTTTTTTACAGCGACAGAAGTGGCAATGCCAGCACAAATGCCCGGCGGCCTAAAGGTTTCATCTGGCACGGCCGAAATCCTAGCAGAGCCCTTGGTTCAAGGCTTGCGTTACCTGCAACACGGATCGCGCGCTGTGCGCACTTAGCCGTTGGTCGTGTGTGGCTTGGCGGCAAAGCATGCTTGGATGCCTTCGATAAAAAGAACAAGACCGGAGTAACGCATCATGAAGACCCTGAGGTCGATGTCGATCAGCCGCCGCCTGTGGCTGATCCTGTTGGTGGCCGTGGCCATGCTGTTGGTGCTGGGGTTGCTGATGCTGCGCCAGATCCATGGCGACCTGTACCAGGCCAAGGCCGAGAAGACCCGCCATGTGGTGCAGACCGCCGCAGGCGTGCTGGCCCACTACCAGGGCCTGGAGGCCGCCGGCACACTCAGCCGCGAAGCCGCCCAGCAGCAGGCCCTGCAAGTGGTACGCGGGCTGCGCTACGACCAGAACGACTACTTCTGGATCAACGATCTGCAACCGAAGATGATCATGCACCCGGCCAACCCCAAGCTCGATGGCCAGGACCTCTCGGCCATCCGCGACCCCGACGGGTTTGCCGTATTCAACGAAATGGTCAAGCTGGCCCGTGCCCAGGGCGCCGGCCCGGTCGACTACCGCTGGCCCAAGCCCGGCGCCAGTGAGCCGGTGGCCAAGACCTCCTACATACAACTGTTCGAGCCGTGGGGCTGGGTCATCGGCTCGGGCGTCTACATCGACGACGTGCAGGCCGAGTTCGCCCGCCAACTGCGTGATGCATCGCTGGTGGGCCTGGGTATCGCCCTGTTGATGGCCCTGGTGGTCATGCTCATTGCCCGCAGCATCGCCCAACCACTGCAGGAGGCGGTGCAGGCCATGGGCAACATCGCCAGCGGCGAGAGCGACCTGACCCGGCGCCTGGACACCCACGGCCGCGACGAAATCACCCATCTGGGCGAGCACTTCAACCGCTTCAACGGCAAGCTGCAGGGCGTGGTCGGCCAGTTGCAGGGCGCCGCCCACGCCCTGGCCGCGTCAGCGGGACAGGTCGGCGACAGCGCAGGTTCCGCCCAGGCGCACAGCACCCAGCAATCACTGCAGATGGACCAGGTGGCCACGGCGATCAACGAAGTCAGCTACGCCGTGCACGACGTGGCCAAGCATGCCGAACAGGCCGCCAGCGAGATGCGCGATGCGCAGCAGCAGGTCGGCCATGGCCAGCAGGCGATCCATGGCAGCCTGCAGCAGATCGACCGGCTCTCGGCGACCATCGAGCAGGCGGTCCAGGTGATCCGCGAACTGGCCAGCCACAGCACCAAGATCGGCGGCGTGCTGGAAGTGATCCGCGCCATTGCCGAACAGACCAACCTGCTCGCCCTCAACGCCGCCATCGAGGCAGCCCGTGCCGGCGAGCAAGGCCGTGGTTTCGCCGTGGTCGCCGACGAGGTGCGCCTGCTGGCCCAGCGCACCGCCCAGTCGACTGCCGAAATCCAGACCATGATCGAGCACCTGCAGGGGCAGTCCGAGGCCGCGGTCAAGGCCATCGACACCAGCAGCGAGGCCTCGCGCCAGACCGTCGCGCAGGCCCGCGAAGCGGGCACCAGCCTGGATGCCATCAGCCATGCCCTGAACAACCTGGGCGCACTCAACGCCTCGATCGCCAGCGCCACCCTGCAGCAGTCCCATGTGGTGGAAGAGATCAACCGCAACGTCACCGAAACCGCCGGGCTGTCCCAGCAGACCGCCGAAGCCGCGCGTCAGTCCAGTGATGCAGGGACTGCCCTGGCGCGGTTGAGTGAGGATCTGGAGCAGTTGCTGCGGCAGTTCAGGGTTTAGGGCTTAGGGGTATGGCGCGAGATTGATGGCGCCTGTGAGATCGAGCGCCGCCCGCGCGGCGCTTCGCGGGTAAACCCGCTCCCACAGTTTATTTCGGGCCAGTCTTTCCTGTGCCATCACCTGGCCCGCCTTGTTGGTTCGACGCGGTTTCAGTGTGGGCGTTGCCGCCGCTCCACATGACTCAAGGCATGCACCAAGGCAGGCGCCGGTACTTTCACAGGAATAATTGGCCCGAAATAAACTGTGGGAGCGGGTTTACCCGCGAAGCGCCGCGCGGGCGGCGCTCGATCTTATAGGCGCTGCATCTCCTTCGCCGAACACATCGCAAACCAAACCCAATCCCCCTATACCAGCAAAACCCCCGCGATCGCTTGAAGCCTGCCGCCCCTTGCTTGTAGCATCGCGCCCTTCCCCGCTTTGAAGGATTGCCGATGTCCGGCCTCGAACTCTTCGCCGCCGCGCTCGGCGTCATCGCCGTCTGGCTCACCGTCAAGCAGAACCCCTGGTGCTGGCCGATCGGGCTGGTGATGGTCGTGCTGTACAGCTGGATCTTCTACGGGATGAAGCTGTATTCGAACATGCTTCTGCAACTGGTGTACGCGGTGTTGCAGCTATACGGCTGGTGGCAGTGGATCCGCCCGGACCGGGTCGAGGACGCCCGCCAGGTCACCCGCCTGGCCATGGCGCCGATACTCAAGGGGCTGGCCGCTGGCCTGGCAGCCAGCCTGGTACTGGGCGCGGCCATGAGCCACTACACCGATGCCGAGCAACCCTGGCTCGATGCAGCGCTGACCGGCTTCAGCCTGGTGGCGCAACTGTGGATGGCGCAAAAACGCCTGCAATGCTGGGCGCTGTGGGTAGTGCTGGACGTGATCTTCGTCGGCCTGTTCCTGTACCAGAGCCTGTACCTCACCGCCGCACTGTACGCCCTGTTCACCCTGATCGCCGTGCGTGGCTGGCTGGAGTGGCGCCGCGACCCGGCGCTGGCCGCCGCATGAAGACACTGGTGCTGTGCGGCCCGGAATCCAGCGGCAAGAGCTGGCTTGGCGGTGAGATCCAGGCGCACTTCGGTGGCGTACTGGTGGGTGAGTACGTGCGCCATTTCATGGAGCAGGAGCAGCGCGACACCTGCTATGCCGACATCCCCGCCATCGCCCGCGGCCAGTTGCAATGGGAGGATCAGGCCCGCCAGCTGGCGCCGTCCCTGCTGATTCTCGACACCCACCTGCTCAGCAACATCCTCTGGAGCCGCGCGCTGTTCGCCGATTGCCCGCCCTGGATCGAGCAGGCGCTGAACGCACGCCACTACGACCTGCACCTGCTGCTCAGGCCCGAGGGTGTGGCCTGGGTGGGCGATGGCCTGCGCTGCCAGCCTGAGCTTGCCCTGCGCCAACAGTTCTTTGCCGACAGCCTGGATTGGCTGCAGGCACAGCAACGGCCCTATCAGGTGATAGAGGGCGATTGGCCCCAGCGCAGTGCCGCCGCCCTCGCCGCAGTAGGGCGACTGCTCGATGGCCAGGTGCCAGCCTGTGCCACCGAATGTTAATGCACTGATACACCCCACCACCGCGCAGCCCCCGCAAATGGGGGTCGCCGCCCAGAAATGAGGGAAGTGTGTCAGCGCTGAGACACTGCCCGACAATCTCTTCACATCCCCCGTACTACGCGGCCTGCGGCACCTGTGGACAGGGCACTGTTTCAGTGCTGACACAGCAATCGCGGTGCTTTTCGAGTTAGCTCGAACAAGCCTCTGATTCTCAACGGAAAACAAAAAGCGGCACAGCTTCTGCTCTCTGTACTCGCAACGCTGAACGACCAGCGTCCGATTGAGGGAGTAGCCATCGTGAGGAAATTCGACAGAGGCGTGTCTTGCCTGCTGCTGGTCGGTTTCACCCTGGGGGCAAGTCTGAGCCTCGTGGCCCAGGCCGATAACGGCCTCATCGTCATCACTCGTGATGTGCAGGTGCGCAACGCAACGCGCATGCCGGTGATACCAGACCCGTCCCCGACCACGGCCAATGCCAACCCGTCGGCACAGATCATCAGGCAGACCCACGAGCTCAGCGATGGTGATTTCGCCAGTATCAGCAGTGGCGCGGGCATCTCATCCCTGATCACCCAGCAGACCAACAACATGGGCGGCAACATCAGTACCCAGTCCCAGTTGCCCAATCTCGCCGCCGGACGTGGCACCGGCTCCGGCAACGGCATCGCCAACATGGTCAATTCCAGCGTGCAGCGCGGCCTTGCGCCTCTGCAAGCTCTTACCCGAGGCCAATGACATGAGGCATTCGCTGCTGATTCTGGCCACCCTTTGCAGTGCCCCGGCATTTGCCCAATCCCCCATAGTCGACACCGCCATCATCGACAGTTCCGCCAGCCAGTACCGGGGCAACATGGCGGTCAACCAGGCGGCCGGCGACTTCCAGCAACAAGCCAACGCCCGTGCCTTGGCCAATGGCCACTCGGCCAATGCGACGACACAGATCCGCCAACGCCTGCAGACCACGGTCGACCCTGCCAGGGACAGCCGCGCCAGCATCCAGGGCGATGCTTTCAGCCATGGCAGCGGCGTACTGGGCGTGAACCAGAGCGCCGGCGCAAGTACCCAGCAAGCCAACGCACTGCGCATCAGCATCAGTGCCCAACCGCAAAGTCTCGATGACAGCGTCCTGTTGCAACAGAACGTGGCGCTGCGCAACACCTCCGAAGCAACTGACTCCGCACCCGGCTATCGCCAGGTCAGCACCAGCGACCAGGCATTCACCGGTAGCCGTGGGGTGATTCAGTTGAATCAGAGCGCCGGGGTGGGAAACCGCATGGCCAACACCCTCAGCGTCCGGGTCGCGGAATGACCCAAAAAGGTAAGCACAACACTTAACCTAAAAAGACGGAGAAACACCATGAAACCCTCGATGGCAATCAAGCCTCTGGTTTTCGCAATTGCTGCGGTCATGGCTGTTGCTGCACAAGCGGATCAGAACGACCGGCGTGGCCACAACCACAACAAAACGGTCTACACCAGCGCCACGGCCAAAGCGACCGATGCGCAAAGAAGCACCGGTAACAAGATCATCAACGAAGGCACCGTCAACAATGCCGAGATGAGCAGCTCCGCCAGTGGCGCCAGCGGTAACGTCGGCATCAACGTGGCGGCCGGTAATGGCAACCAGCAGGACAACGCAGCGGCCATCGCCAACACCGCGTCCGACAACGACTTTGTGTTCGGCACCGCAACTGCCACCGCCAAGGTCGACCAGTACAGCAACAACAACCGCGTGTACAACTGGTCTACCCAAAACTCCGCAGTCATGAGCGGCTCGGCTGACAACACCAGCGGCAACGTGGGTATCAACGTCGCGGGCGGCGACCTGAACCAGCAGAAAAACACCATGGCCATTGCCAACAACAGTGCGCCCGTCGGCAACTCCACCGCCACTGCTTCGGCCAACCAGAATGGACCTGGCCTGACCGTCGAAAACAGAGCCGATCGCACCTACCGCGTCGATACGATAACGCTCACCACCACCAAGAGCGGTTCGTCCTCTAGCAGCGGTTCGTTCGATGCCAGCATCGACAAGAGCTCCAGCTCCAGCTATAGCGCGTCTGGCTCGCAAAGCAGCAGCGCCAGTGGCTCGCAAAGCAGCAGCTCCAGCGGCTCTAGCAGCATGACTGCCAGTGGCTCCAACAGCAGCAGCTCCAGCGGCTCCAACAGCATGAATGCCAGCGGCTCCCACAGCTCGAATGTCAACGGCACCGCCAGCAGCGACCACAGCTCGACCTCGAGCGCTTCGGTGACTGCTTCGCTGGATGCCAGCGCTGCGGGCAGTGCCTCGCAGTCGCAAACCTTCGGCAACCGCACCCGCTCCAGCAGTGGTGAGTTCGATGCTTCGCTGACCGCCTCGCTCGACGCATCGATCGACAAGTCGCACAGCTCGTCCAGCGACTCGGCGTTCGACAAGACTCGCAACTCGTCGTTCGAGAAGGCGTATGACTCTTCGTATGATCGCAACCATGACTCGTCGTATGACAAGTCTCGCAACAACGCATACGAGAAGGCACACGAATCGGCCTGGGAAAAAGCCAACGCTTCGGCCTACGAGAAATCCGGCGAGAAAGCTTCGCAATCGTCGGACAGCATCTCGAAGAGCTGGAGCGAAGCTAGCGAGTACTCGCTGAGCAACACTGTGTCCTTCCAAGTGCTGACCCCGACCGGCTGGGCCAACCCTGTAACCAACAACGCCACCATGAGTGGTTCGTTGAACGGTGGCAGCGGCAACCTGGGCGTCAACGTGGCCGCCGGTGTGGGCAACCAGCAAAGCAACTCGCTGGCCATCTCCAACACCTCGTTCTGATCGCTGTAGCCAGGAGGCCCCCTTCGGGGGGCCTTCCTTCGAACTGGACCGATGGGGGCATCGAACATGCGAATTTTCGCCTTGGCGTTACTGCTGTGCCTGGCCAGTGTGATCGAAGCCGCCCAGATGCCGTTGTCCGTCCTGCCGGGTGGCGCGGTCATCTACAAACCGATCCAGAGCATTCGCGAACGCAAGTTCGCCGACCTTGTGCAGCAGAAAACCGACTTCAGTTGCGGCGCCGCGTCGCTGGCAACCATCCTGCGCCAGGCCTACTGGCTGGACGTGGATGAGCAACATGTGATCGAGGGCATGCTGGCCAATGCCGACCAGGACCTGGTCCGCACCCAGGGCTTCTCGATGCTCGACATGAAACGCTACGTGGAAAGCCTGGGCATGCGCGCCCGTGGCTATCGGGTAGCGCCAGAGTCCCTGCATGACATCCGCATCCCGGTAGTGGTGCTGATGGATATCCGTGGCTACAAGCATTTCGTGGTCATGCAGCGGGTCGACAGGGGCTGGGTCTACATCGGCGACCCGGTGCTGGGCCACAAACGCTTCAAGATCGACGATTTCGTCAAGGGCTGGAACGGCATCATCTTCGCCGTCATCGGCCAAGGCTACGACAAGGGCAATGCGCTGCTCGAGCCACCCCTTCCGCTCAGCGCCAAGAACCGCGTCAACCAATTCACCCCGGTCAAGGACGCAGAGTTGCTGGATTTCGGTTTCATCAGAAGCGACTTCTTCTAACGAATCGGGCATGACGCCCTGGGGAACCTCCCATGAAGACTCCGATCTGGCTGATTGCGGCCTGCCTGGCCGCAAGCCTGCCAACCCAGGCAGAAACGTTCAAACCCATCGAGCTCAAGGACCAGGAACTGGCGAATCTACGCGGGCGTTACGTGATGCCGGGGCGGATCGTCAGTTTCGGCATCGTCATGTCCAGCACCTGGCAGAACGCCAACGGTGAAGTGATCGGCGCCACCTCCTCGATGCAGATTCAACAATCGACTATCAAGCCACAGTTCTATGTGTCGATCATCAATGAAAAAGGCAGCGGCTCGTCGCAGACCCAAAGCGCCGGTACCGGTACCGTCACCGGGGGTGCTGGCCTCAACAGCACCCAAGGGGTCACCCAAGTGGTACGCGCGGCGGGCGACTACAACAGTGCCTACAACGATGTCCAGATCACCGTTGTGAAGGGCAACCAGCCACTGGCTGACCAAGCGCAAGGCCAGGCGCTGGCTGCAGGCTCGACCCTGACCGGAGCCAACGGTGCAGGTTCGCTGAGTGTCTCTTCGGCCGGCAATGGCGTGCAGATGAACATCATCGCCGGCAACAACCAGGGCAATACCCTGCAGCGCCTGGGCCAGGGTGGGCTGATGCAGAGCACCACCCTGCTCGGCTCCAGCAACCAGGTGCGCAACATCACCTCGCTCAATGTGGTGCTGCGCGACAACGCCGCGGCAGGGCCGATGAACGCCAACCTGGACCAACTCAAAGGCCTTCGCAATCTCGGATACTGATCTACGCTCAGTCTCATCGTTTGCAGTCAGAAGGGACGGCTAATCCATGCATCGTTTGTTGACGTTCAGAACTATCGTCTGTTTGAGTACCTTGGCCCCGGCCACCTTGATGGCAGCATCGGACCCACAGGTCGAAGCACTGAAACAGGAGCTGGTCCAACTGAAGCAACGCTATGAAGCGCAACAAAATGCCCTGATGGTGCTGGAACAACGCCTGAGGCAAGTCGAGGAAGCCCCGCCAGCACCTGCCCCAAAACGCCTGGTCAAGTCGCCCGCCGAAGGGGTCAAGGGTTCCAATACCGTGGCCACTGGCGCACCAGGCACGACCGGAAGCTCCTACGGTCAGTCGCTGCAGGACGACTCCCAGCCCGCGCAAAGCGTCTCCAACCTGTACGACGAAGCCAGTGGCTTCTTTGGTGGCGGCAAGTTCAGCGTCGAAACCGGCCTGACCTACACCCACTACGACACCCGTGCGCTGACCCTCAACGGCTTTCTGGCGCTGGACGCGATTTTCCTTGGCAACATCAACATCGACCGTGTCAAGGCTGACAACTGGACCCTGGACCTGACCGCACGCTACAACGTCGACCAGCGCTGGCAGTTCGACATCAACGCGCCCATCGTGTATCGCGAATCCACCTATTCCTCCGGGGGCGCGGGGGGGGCCGCCGCGGCGAACTCCGAAGGCACCGTCACTCGCGACCCCACCCTTGGCGACGTCAACGTCGGGGTGGCCTACAAGTTCATCGACGAGTCGGAGAACTGGCCTGACGCGGTCGCCACGCTGCGCATCAAGGCACCGACCGGCAAGGACCCTTACGGGATCAAACTCCGGCAGGACCCAGGCAACGACAACCTGGCGATCCCCGAAGACCTGCCGACCGGCAATGGCGTGTGGTCGATCACCCCGGGTATCTCGCTGGTCAAGACCTTCGACCCGGCCGTGCTGTTCGGCAGCCTGTCCTACACCTATAACGTGCAGGATTCGTTCAGCGACATCAGCCCCCAGGCCAACACCAAGGTCAAGGGTGACGTGAAGCTCGGCGACTCCTGGCAAATCGGCGGCGGTATCGCCTTCGCCCTGAACGAGCGGATGAGCATGTCGTTCTCGGTCACCGACCAGTTCGCTCGCAAAAGCAAGATCAGGCCCGACGGTGGCGACTGGCAGTCGATCTCCAACAGCGACTACAACGCAGCCAACTTCAACGTCGGCCTGACCTTCGCCGCCACCGACAACCTGACCATCGTGCCGAACCTGGCCATTGGCCTGACCGAAGATGCGCCGGACTTCTCGTTCAGCCTGAAATTCCCGTACTACTTCTGAACTTGCCAGCAGAACAGGGCTCGCGTGACGAGCCCACGTTTTGGTAACCAGCCTTGTCCTAAGGCACTTTCATACCTCCGGCCTGATATCATCGCGCACATTTGTGTGACAGTTTCATGGCAAGAGGAATGCTTACGTGAGAAACCTGCTCGGCCACCCCCGCGCCCGGTTGTTTGCCCTGGTGACACTGGTGCTGGTCATCCCCCTGGTGGTGCGTGCCCTGCTGGGCTGGTCCGACCCCCTGGGCTACCTTTCGGACCTGGCCATCGGCAGCCTGCTGGTGATGTTGCTGCGACGCTGGCCAAGCTGGCTGGCCCTGCCCGTACTGCTGGCCTGGGGCGCCTTGCTGATCGCTTCGGCCGAGCTGGTCAGCGCGGTCGGCCGCCTGCCCAACCAGACCGACCTGCACTACCTGTTCGACCCGCAGTTCATGGAGAACTCCACCGGCGGCGCCCTCGCCCACCCCTGGCTACCCTGGCTGCTGGGCAGTGCCTTGCTGGTGCTGCTGGCCAGCAGCTGGTTCAGCCGTGGAAAGCGCAGCCAACCACTGCCACGCGCAGCCTGGGCGCTGCCCGTGGTGCTGCTGGCAAGCCACTGGGGCAGCGAGCAGCTGTTCCCCTCCGACGCCGATCAATGGCGCCAGTACAACCTGCCGCACCAACTGCTTTCGGCCGCCACTGGCAACCTGCAGCAGCGCGCACGGGTACTGGCCATGGGCGAAACCCCGGTGACACCACTGCCCAGCGCCGGGCTGACCCAGGCCGACCTCAACGGCCAGAGGCTGCTGGCCGGCCCTGGCAGCGCTCGCAATCTGCTGGTCATCACCCTGGAAGGCATCCCCGGCGCCTACATTCGCGCCAACCGTGAAGCCATCGGCAGCCACTTCGACCAGGACCTGATGCCCAACCTCAGCCGCTGGGCAGAGCGCGGCATGAACACGCCGGACTACGTGCTGCACACCCACCAGACCATTCGCGGCCTGTACGCCATGCTCTGCGGCGACTACGACAAGCTGGCCAACGGCACGCCCAAGGGCGTCGAGCTGCTGACCCAGGACCTGCGCAACCAGGCCTGCCTGCCGGCGCAACTGCGCCAGGCCGGGTTCTCCACCCACTACCTGCAGGGCGCCGGGCTGCGTTTCATGGCCAAGGACCGGATCATGCCGCACATCGGCTTCGACGCGGTGCATGGCCTGGAATGGTTCAACAACGACAACTACCTGGAATTCCCCTGGGGCAAGGACGACCGCGCCTTCTTCGAAGGGGCCCTGGGTTATGTCGGCGAGCTGCGCAAGCAACGCCAACCCTGGATGCTCACCCTGCTCACCGTCGGCACCCACCAGCCCTATTCGGCGCCAGAGGACTACCTGCAACGCTACGACACCGCCAAGCAGGCCGCCGTTGCCTACCTCGACGATGCCCTGGGCAGCTTCCTCGACAACCTGGAACGCCAGGGTGTGCTCAAGGACACCCTGGTGGTGATCACCTCGGACGAGTCCCACGGCATCGATGGCGTGCGCCTGGCGTCATCCTGGGGCTTCAACCTGACCCTCGCCCCCGAGCAGGCCCAGCTGCCACGGCTCAAGCGCGGCACTTACGGCCATATCGACCTGGCCACCTCGCTGCTCGACTACTATGCCCTGCCGATCCCCGCGGCCCTGGCCGGGCGCTCGCTGTACCGCGACTACGACACCGGGCGCGAGATGATCGCCTACACCAACGGCGTGCTGCGTTACCACGATGGCCAGGGCACCCTCAGCGAGTGCGACTTCCAGCAACGCTGCCGGCGTTACGCCAGCACAGGCTTCATCGCCGAGCAGGCCAAATTCCTTGGCCGTGGCGAGGACAGCCTCGGACCGCAGATCAACCTGCTGGCAACCACCCTCGACCAGTCGCTGCTGCAAACCCCGCTCAACCTGCGCTACCAGTTCGGCGGGCCGGCGCCCATCGCCCTGCATGAGCGCATCCGCGACGACTGGGCCGACAACCTGATCGGCGCCCAATACCTGGAGATGCCCGAGGGTTCGCGCACCAAGGTGCGCATCAAGGTCCGCGCGCTCGACCCGCAGCACGACGCCTATATCCGCCTCAAGGCCAAGGAAAGCGAGCAGGACGTGCAGCTGGGCCTGCCCGAAGAGGTGCTGGTGACCGCTGGCCAGCCGCTGGAGATGGAGTTCGACTTCGACAACCCGACGCAGCGCAAGGCGTTTTCCTTCCACTTGCTGGGCTACGGCGGCGGTGAAGTCGAAGTCAGCGACTTCAGTGTCATCACCGCCCTGCCGGGCGAGGAAGAGCCTGCGGACGAACTGGTCGAAGGGCATATCGCCCATTCCAGCTGAGCTGCAACCGCTTGGGCCTTACCCCAGGAACAGGCGGTATGCCGGGTTGTCGGTCTCGTCCCAATAGCGGTAGCCCATCGCGTCGAGCGCCGCCGGCAACCCCTGCAACTCGTCATCCGGCACCTCCAGCGCGGCAAACACCCGCGCTTCGGCCGCGCCGTGGTTGCGGTAATGGAACAGGCTGATGTTCCAGCGCTTGCCCAGGCGCTCGAGGAAGCCCAGCAACGCACCCGGCCGCTCGGGGAACTCGAAGCGCAGCACCTTCTCGTTCACCCCTGGCGCGGCATGCCCACCCACGGTGTGGCGCACATGCAGCTTGGCCAGTTCGTTGTCGGTCAGGTCGAGCACCTGATACCCCTGCCCGGCCAGGCTCGCCAGCAGTTGCTCGCGCGGGTCGTGCTGCGGGTGGGTCTGTACGCCAACGAACAGCCGCGCCTCCTTGCCTGGGTAATAGCGGTAGTTGAACTCGGTGATCTGGCGCTTGCCCAGGGCCTGGCAGAACGCCCGGAAACTGCCGGGCTGCTCAGGGATGGTCACGGCAATCACCGCCTCGCGCTGCTCACCCAGCTCGGCACGCTCGGCCACATGGCGCAGGCGGTCGAAATTGACGTTGGCACCCGAGTCGATGGCCACCAGCACTTGCCCCTGCAGCCCTTCGCGGGCCACGTATTTCTTGATCCCGGCCACCGCCAGGGCACCGGAGGGCTCGGTGATCGAGCGGGTATCGTCGTAGATGTCCTTGATAGCCGCGCACAGCTCATCGTTGCCGACCGTCACCACCTCGTCGACGAAGTGCCGGCACAGCTCGAAGCAGTGGGCACCGATCTGCGCCACCGCGACGCCGTCGGCAAAAGTCCCCACCTGCGGCAGGATCACCCGCTCACCAGCGGCCAGGGCGGCCTGCAGGCAGTTGGAGTCGGCCGGTTCCACGCCGATCACCTTCACCTCCGGGCGCAGGTACTTCACATAGGCGGCAATGCCGGCGATCAGCCCGCCGCCGCCCACCGGCACGAAGATCGCGTGCAACGGGCCAGGGTGCTGGCGCAGGATCTCCATGGCCACGGTGCCTTGGCCGGCGATCACGTCGGGGTCGTCGAACGGCGGCACGAAGGTCGCGCCGTCCTGGTCGGCCAGAGCCAGCGCATGGGCCAGTGCATGGGGGAAGCTCTCGCCGTGGAGCACCACATGGCCGCCACGCGAGCGCACGCCTTCGACCTTCAGCGAAGGCGTGGTGGTGGGCATGACGATGGTGGCCTTGATACCCAGGTGCGAGGCCGCCATGGCCACACCCTGGGCGTGGTTGCCCGCTGACGCGGTGATCACCCCGCGTGCGCGCTGGGCGTCGCTCAGGCGTGACAGGCGGGTGTAGGCGCCGCGGATCTTGAACGAGAACGTCGGCTGCAGGTCCTCACGCTTGAGCAGCACCGGGTTGCCAAGCGCCGCCGACAGCGCAGGAGCCGGTTGCAGCGGGGTTTCGATGGCCAGGTCGTACACCGGCGCGCCAAGAATGCGGCGCACCTGCTCGGACAGCAGTTGCTGGGGCGTGGTACGGGGGCTGACGCTCAGATTGGTCATCGATGACTCCTGGTCTTGTTGATGTTGCCCAGGAGTCAGAGAGAAGAAACCCGCCTCCAGGGCGGGTTCGGTGCACGTACGCGCTAGCCCGCCAATCCGATAATGGCGGTAATAATAATGTTCGCGGTGCGCAGGTGCGGGAATGTGTTCATGGGTCGGGAACTTATCCTGCGCAGTTCTGGCAAGTCAACACCCTTTCGCGGCGTCCTGTGCCGATAGCGGTACATCGAACACCTTGTCGAAGCCCCACTGGAAGACAAAGGCATACACAAAGAAGAAGGCGAACAACGCCAGGTTGGTGATCAGCGCCGCCCACAGGCTGATACCCAGCCAGTAGGCCACCAGCGGCAGCAGGATCAGAACCAGCCCGCCCTCGAAACCCAGGGCATGCAACAGCCGGCGCAGGAAGGTGCGGCTGCGCTGGGGCTGGCGCGCTTCCCAGCGCTCGAAGGCCCAGTTGAAGGCCATGTTCCAGCTCATGGCGATCGCCGACATGAGCATCGACAACACCGCCGATTCGGCCATGCCGGCGCCGAACGCCAGCTCCAGCGCCGGTGCCACGCAGGCCACCGCGATGGCCTCGTAGAGGATGGCCTGGACGATCTTGCGGGCCTTGCCTTGCATGTGCCGCTCCCGAAAACAAAGAGCTACAACATAACAAAATCTGGCCTCCTTGAAAAAGCCTGCAATAAATTTTGAACCCTCGCCGGCACGCACAACTCCACAAGTTGCCGTGCAAACCCATGGCATTGACCTGGACCGCTTGCGCCCACTCCCCCATTGGACAACCACGCCTCCGACTGCTTGTATCAATCATTCGCGAGGAGCGCTTTGTCCTACAACTTCGTCCAGGGAATCGAACGAGGAGTTAGACCATGGCCTACACCGTCATGATGGTATTCGGTACCCGCCCTGAAGCAATCAAGATGGCCCCACTGGCCCGGGTGCTGCGCAACTGGCCCGAAGTCGACCTGCATATCTGCTCCACCGGCCAGCACCGCGAGATGCTCGAACAAGTGCTCACCGCCTTCGGCCTGCGGGTCGACCAGGACCTCAAGGTGATGACCCAGAACCAGACCCTCAACGGCCTGGCCCGCGACCTGCTGGACAAGCTCGACCGGGCCTACGAGCAGACCAGGCCCGACATCGTGCTGGTGCACGGCGACACCACCACCAGTTTCATCGCCTCCCTGGCCGCCTTCCACCGGCACATCCCGATCGGCCACGTCGAGGCCGGCCTGCGCACCGGCAACCTGCAGCAACCCTGGCCCGAGGAAGCCAACCGGCGCCTGACCGGGGTGCTCGCCGACCTGCACTTCACCCCCACCCGCGACTCCGACGCCAACCTGATCCGTGAGGGCGTGCCGCCCGAGCACATCGAGGTCACCGGCAACACGGTGATCGACGCCCTGCTGTGGATGCGCGACAAACTGCAGCGCGAAAACTGGCGGCCCGCCGCCGAGTCGCCGCTGAACGTGCTGCGCGATGACCAGCGCATGGTGCTGATCACCGGCCATCGTCGGGAAAACTTCGGCAGCGGTTTCGAGCGCATCTGCCTGGCCCTGGCCGAGCTCGCCCTGCGCTACCCGGACGTACAGTTCCTCTACCCGGTGCACCTCAACCCGCAGGTGCAGCATGCCGTGTACAGCGTGCTGTCCGGCCGCGACAACATCCACCTGGTCGCCCCCCAGGACTATCCGCACTTCGTCTGGCTGATGAACCGTGCCCACCTGATCCTCACCGACTCCGGCGGTGTGCAGGAAGAGGCCCCCGCCCTGGGCAAGCCAGTGCTGGTCCTGCGCAAGGTCACCGAGCGCCCCGCCGTGCTCAAGGGCGGCACGGTGAAGCTGGTTGGCACCCTGACCGAACGCATCGTCCACGAAACCAGCCAACTGCTCGACGACCCCGACGCCTACGCGCGCATGGCCCGGGTCTACACCCCGTTCGGTGACGGCCATGCCAGCGAGCGCATCGCCGAGCGCCTGAGCCGCTGGTTCGCCGAACAACATGCCGCACGGGCCAACGCATGAGCCTGGCCTTCGTCGACTTCCTCACCTACGTACTGTTCGGCCTGAAGATCGTTGCCATCATCCTGGCCTCGCTGATGTTCCTGCTCGGCCTGGACGACCTGTTCATCGACCTGTGCTACTGGGGCCGTACGCTGATCCGGCGCTTTCGCATCTACGACAAGCACGACAAGGCCGACGAGAAACGCCTGTTCGAGGTGCCGGAAAAACCCCTGGCGATCATGGTCCCGGCCTGGAACGAAGTCGGCGTGGTCGGCGAGATGGCCCGCCTGGCGGCGTCGACCATCGACTACGAGAACTACCAGATCTTCGTCGGCACCTACCCCAACGACCCGCAAACCCAGGCCGACGTCGATGCCGTGTGCCTGCACTACCCCAACGTGCACAAGGTGGTCTGCGCCCGCCCCGGCCCCACCAGCAAGGCCGACTGCCTGAACAACATCATCGACGCCATCCTGCGCTTCCAGCAGGACGCACGCATCGAGTTCGCCGGCTTCATCCTGCATGACGCCGAAGACGTCATCTCGCCCATGGAACTGCGCCTGTTCAACTACCTGCTGCCGAACAAGGACATGATCCAGATCCCGGTGTACCCCTACGCCCCGGAATGGAAAGGCTTCACCGCCGGGCACTATGTCGACGAGTTCGCCGAAAACCACGGCAAGGACGTGATCGTGCGCGAGGCGCTCACCGGCCAGGTGCCCAGCGCCGGCGTGGGTACCTGCTTCAGCCGCCGGGCGATCAGCGCCCTGCTCGAGGACGGCGACGGCATCGCCTTCGACGTGCAATCGCTGACCGAGGACTACGACATCGGTTTCAGGCTCAAGCAAAAGGGCATGAAGTGCATCTTCGCCCGCTACTCCATCACCGACCCGGCCCTGGCCCTCAAACAGGAGTGGCGCCCCGGCATGAGCCGCGCGTTCGCCCAGGTGATCTGCGTGCGCGAGCACTTCCCCCGCGACTGGCAGCACGCCATCCGGCAGAAGTCGCGGTGGATCGTCGGCATCGTGTTCCAGGGCACCAGCAACCTCGGCTGGAGCCGCACCGGCGCACTCAACTACTTCCTCTGGCGCGATCGCCGTGGCCTGTTCGCCTACCTGCTGAGTTTCCTGGTCAACCTGTTGCTGCTGGTACTGCTGGCCATGTGGCTGGTCACGGTGATCGCGCCGGAGTCGTGGCGTTTCATGTCGATCCTCAGCGACAGCAAGCTGCTCAGCCTGCTGCTTTGGCTCAATGGCCTGCTGCTGGTCAACCGGCTGTTCCAGCGGTTCTGGTTCGTCACCCGCTACTACGGCATCTTCGAGGGGCTGCTGTCGGCGCCGCGCATGATGTGGAGCAACTTCGTCAATTTCTTCGCCAACCTGCGCGCCCTGCGCCAGGTGATGGAGATGGGCGACTCACGACGGGTGGCCTGGGACAAGACCACCCATGAGTTCCCTGCCCTCGCCACCCCGGCGCGCACGCCACTCGGGCATCGCCTGATGGAAAAGGGCCTGATCACCGAACAGCAGTTGGAGCAGGCGATTACCAGCCCGGTGCGCCGGCGCCTGGGCCGTGAGCTGTTGTTGCGCGGCTGGCTGACCAGCGAACAGTTGGTCCAGACCCTGGCCGAGCAGCTCGACCTGCCGTGGGCGCCCCTCAACCCCTTCAAGATCGAGCGGCAACTGATCGACAAGCTGCCGCGCAAGCTCGCCACCCACTACGGCGTGTTACCGGTGGAGGAAGACGGCGACACCCTGGTGCTGGCCAGCGAAAGCCCGGTCAGCCAGGTCTCGCTGGGGGTGATCAGCCGCCAGCTCAAGCGCCCGGTGCGTGCCCGCCTGGCCCCCCAGGGCCGGGTCACGCTCGGCCTGCGCTACCACTACCCGAGCCCCTGGCAGCAGCCCGAGACCCGGCAGATGCTCAAGGTGCTGGAGCGCCACCAGGACGATGCCGAGCTGATGGAAAACGTCTGCACCCACCAGGTCATGCTCGGCACCCTGCTGCAAGTACGCGGCATGGTCCCGACCACCCTGTTCAACCAGGCACTGATCGACTTCGATCCCGAACGGCAGAGCCTTGGCGAACATTTGATCGAACGCGGGATCATCACCGAGGCCGTGTTGCAGCAGGCGCTCGACGAACAGGCCAGCGAGCAGCAGGCCGCCTATGAACTGACCCGGGAGGTGGCATGACGCCGCGCTTTTCCCTGAGTATGGCCAGCCTGATGCTGTGCACTTGCGCCCTGGCCGCGCCAACGGCGCCGATGAGCGACTTCCAGCGGTTCACCAGCTACCCGTTCATGGAACGTGGCTACCGTGAGGCGCAACGGGACAACTGGGCCGAGGTCGAGCGGCTGACCCGCCACGTGCTCAAGCGCGTGCCGAACAACAACGAAGCCCGCGCCCTGCTCGCCGAAGCCCTTGCCCACCAACGCCGCTACAAGGAGGCCGAGGCCATCGCCGATGACCTCGACGACAACCCGGAACATGCCAACGCTCTGCTGGAGCTGCGCCTGACCTGGATCGAACAGGACCCACCACCCGCCAGCCAGGTGGAAGGCTGGCTGGCCAGCAGCGACGTCAACCAGCGCATCCGCCTGTGGCAGGCCTACAGCCTGAGCCTGGCCAAGTTCGGTGGCGCACGCCGCGCCCTGGACTGGCTCAACCAGTTGCCGCCACGGGACGACGGCAAAGTGCTGCGCCTGGCCCGGGGCACGTTCGCCGAACAGTTGCGCAACTGGGGCGAAACCATCGAGCAGTTGCAACCCTTGGCCGCCAAGGGTCAGTTACCACCGGCAGACTGGCAGCGCCTGGCCAACGCCTATATCCAGCAGGTCGACGAACAGGGCCTGACCGCCCTGCTGGCCAGCGCCCCGTCACCCCAGGCCGCCACCCAGGCGCGCCTGGCCATGGCCGAACGGGCCATCGCCATGGGCCACAACCGGCAGGCCCAGCGCTGGTTGCAGAGCCTGCCCGCCGAACAATTGCAGCAGCCTGAACAGCGCCAGCAATTGTGGGAGCTGGCCCGCGCAGGCAACGACGCCGCACTGGTGCGCAGCCTGAGCAACCAATTGCAGCGCCCGTGCCTGGAGACCGTCGATTGGCTGTCGCGCAAAGACCCGGCGCTGGCCCGCGAGCAATTAGGCCAATGCCAGGCCAACGACAATCAACGCGCTTACGCCATCCTCAAGCAGCGCCTGTACGGCGACCCGCCTCGCCCACCGCAGCCACACACGCCTGCGCAATGGGAGCAGCGTTACCGCCAGACCGGCGACCTTGCCGCGCTGGAGCAAGCCAGTTTCATGTGGCTGCAACAAGGCCAGGCCGAACGCGCCCGGCAACTGCTCGAGCAGGCCTACGACCGCCGTCAGGGCCGCCTCACGCCCTCGCTGCTGCAACGCCTGGGCAACCTCTACGCCCGCAACGACGGCCCGCTGAACAGCCAGCGCATGCTTGCCCTGGTGCCGCGTGTGGATGCCGCCACCCGCGCGCAACTGCTCGGCCGCCTGGCCGAGAACGGCCACTGCGATGCCGTGCGCCGGGCGGTCCCGGCCAACCCGAGCGAGGCAGGCCAGTACCGCGCCCTGGGCCGCTGTGCCATGCCCGATCGGCCCGGCGAAGCGGTGGTCTACTACCAGGCCGCCGAGCGCCTGGGCGACACCGGCAGCCGGCTGCCCCTGGCCTACGCCCTGGAGGCCTCGGGGGATTCCCAGGCGGCCCTGGCGATCTGGAACAGCCTGCCGGCCAGTGCCTGGACCGACAACGCCCGCCTCACCGCCGCCCGCGGTGCCTTGAATGCCGGCGACGTCAACGCCGCACGCCGCCATTGGGACGCCGCAGCGCACAACAGCGCCGACGACTGGGCACTGGGTGCAGCCATCGCCCAGCGCCAGGGCGATACCACGCAGGCGCTGGCGTACCAACGCGAAGCCCTGCGCCATGCGCCGCGCGCCGACCACTACTATGCCGCCGCCGGCACCGCTCAGCAGGCCGGCGATAGCGCCCAGAGCACCGCATGGCTCGCCGAAGCGGTGCGCCTGGCACCCAACCAGCCTCGCTACCGCGCCGACTACGGCATGCGCCTGGCCGGCTCGCCCGACCCGCAGCAGCGCCGCCAGTCGATTCCTTACCTGGAGCAGGCCACCCGCGACTTCCCCGAGGACTACCGCCTCGGCGAAACCCTGGCCCTGCGCTACGACGAAGCCGAAAACAGCGCCGCCGCCCGCCGCGAGCTGCGTCGGGTACTGGACGTGGAGCAGAGCCTGGTCGACGGCGACGACGAGTTCGGCAGCCTGGAGGCACGCAAATACCGCCAGCGCCGCGCCCACGAGACCCTGTCACGGCGTGACAGCATCACCCTGGCCAGCACTTGGTCGCCGGCCGGCACCTCGACCAACGACAAGTTCCTCGATACCGGCGAGCGCAGCGGCAGCTCGCGCCGTGCCCAATCGCAGAACGTCCAGCTGGCCATGTGGGACCACGCCCTGGGCGAAGAGCCCAGCCGCAACGGCAGCACGCTGTCGGTGTATGGCCGGGTGATGTTCGGCGGCCAGAGCCGCACTGACTACGCGCAAAGCATGGGCACCGGCGTGGGCCTGCGCTACAAGCCGCTGGGCCAGGCCAATCTCAACCTGTACGCCGAGCTGTACCACCAACGCCAGATCGACAACGACCACTACAGCGGCCTGAGCCTGGGCGAGCTGCTCAGCCCGGCCAAGGTCGGCGGCAACTGGGGCGACCTGCGTCACCACGCCGAATCGAGCAACGACCTGCTGCTGCGGGCCACGGCGTCGCTCCTCGACCAGGGCCGCTACCGCAACGACTGGCGCATCGACGAGGACGACTGGGACGAGCGCTTCCTCTACCTCGACGCTGCCTGGTGGACCCGCGCCGGCGACCATGCCTGGCTGTCGCGCTTCCAGCAAGGGCATGCCTGGAAGCTGCGCGGTGACTCGCCGCAGACGATCATGCCCTACGGCTTCCTCGAGTTTTCCAGCCAGGACCCAAGCAACGACTGGCGCCAGGATGCCCGCACGGGCGTGGGCGTGCGCTGGCAGTGGTGGTTCGACGACGACCGTTACAACGCCTATCGCGGCTCCCTCAAGGTGCGTGCCGAGTACCAGCAGTCGCTGGGCGGCAACCTCTACGAGCGGGCCAACGGTGTACTGCTGGGTGTGGAGATGAACTTCTGATGCGTACGCTGATGCTGGCTTGCCTGCTTGCCCTGTGCCTGCCCGCGCAGGCCGACCAGCGCCTGTTCTACCAGCCGCTCAACCGCGATGCCACGGTCACCCCAGCCCAATGGCAGCAGCTATGGCACGCCACCGTGGCCCAAGGCGGCAAGACCTTGATCGTGCAGTGGAGCGCCTATGGCGACAGCGATTTCGGCGGCAGCGACGGCTGGCTCGCCGCCAGCCTGCGTGAAGCCCGTGCCCAAGGGCTGGAGCTGGTGCTGGGGCTGTACATGGACCCGGCCTACTACCAGCGGCTGGAGCAACTGGATGGTGAAGGCCTGAACAACTACTTCAAGGCTCAGCTGGGCCGCTCGCTGAGCCACTATCAGCACCTGCGCGACAGCTGGCAACTGCCGGTAGCCGGCTGGTACCTGCCCATGGAACTGGACGATCTGCACTTTCGCGACCCCGAGCGTCGGCAAGCGCTGCAAACACAACTTCAGGCTTTCAACCGCCAACTGGACAAGCCGCTGCATATCAGTACGTTCAGCGCCGGGCAGCTCTCGCCAGGGGTCAACGGCGCTTGGCTCGACGAGCTCGCCAGCCTTGGGCTGAGTGTCTGGTGGCAGGACGGCGTCGGTACCGGGCGTTTGCCACCACTGGTGCGCCAGGCTTACGAACAGGCGCTGCCGTGCCGGGTGGGGATCGTTCGCGAAGCCTTTCGCCAGGTCAGTGCGCCAGGGCAAGCGTTTCGCGCCGAGCCCGCGCAGCCGATGTTGACCGGGGGATGCCATACCGAAGCGGTGTTTGCCTTGCGTTACCGGCCTTGGGCAAAAGGTGTGCTGTCGCAAGATTGAACCCTGCCATTTGGAGTGAGTGCCTTCACGGGGCTCCGTGGGAGCGGGCTTGCCCCGCGATAGGCCCGAGACAACAAAACATCAGCTGCAGGCAACCCTGAACATGTACAAAACCCTCGAAGCCCACATCCGCCAGCAGGTCGCCCCGGCCGCCCTGCGCGCCGAGTTCCGCCAGCACGAATTCGAGGCCATGCGCCGCTTCTGCCTGCTGATCTTCTGCGTCGGCATCTGCATCTGGGTGGTGTTCGACCTGATCGTCAGCTACCTGGGCGACCAGGGCCTGACCTGGCGCTCGGCGATTTTCCTGGCCGTGCTCGGCTGCCTCACGGTGGTGCTGGGCTTTACCCGCCGCAGCCAGCACTTCGATGTGCTCAACCTGCTGTTCATGGCGGTGATCACCCTCGGGCTGCGCCTGGTCATCGAAGGCGTACCCATCACCGTGCGCCCGGTGTGGCTGGTGCTGACCGTCTCGACCGTGCTGTACACCGTGTCGGTGCTGCCGGTACGGCGCTGGTCGTTCTTCTGCGCCATGGCCATCGCCTGGGTGGTGCTCAACCCCTTCCACCACACCCGGGTCGAGCCCTTCGCGCTCGAAGGCGCCCTGCTGCTCAGCTATGCGGTGTTCCTCAGCGGTCTGGTGATCTACAGCTACCTGCGCCTGCGCCAGGCCAAGCTGCACAACTTCTACCTGACCAAGGTGCTGCTGGAGCAGGCCTACATCGATGCCCTGACCGAAATCCCCAACCGCCGCTCGTTCATGGCCAAGGCCGAGCGCCAGTTGCAACTGGCCGCACCGGGGCAATACCTGGCGATGATCGATATCGACAACTTCAAGCAGGTCAACGACCGCTTCGGCCATGACATCGGTGACGAGGTACTCAAACGCGTGGCCGCGCATATTCGGGCCGCCATGACGGGTTACGAGATTGCCCGGCTGGGTGGCGAGGAGTTCGCCATTTTTTTCCAGGGGCTGGACGAGCAAGGCGCCGAGCAGCAGGTCGGCGCGTTGTGCCGGCGGGTGCGTGAGGATGTCGGCGAGCACGCGGTGACCATCAGCATCGGCCTGGCGCGGGTAGACCGTGGCGACACCTTGAACCTGGCGCTGATCCGCGCGGACCAGGCGTTGTATGCGGCCAAGCACAGCGGCAAGGATCGGTTCGTGTTGTGGACACGACAGTTGGTGGCAACCTGAACTGCCATCGCGGGGCAAGCCCGCTCCCACCTGACCGCGCCGAACTCAAGACCTGCACTCTGCCTGTGGGAGCGGGCTTGCCCCGCGATGAGCAGCATCACCCCGCTGGCAGGCGAATCCTGAACTGCGCCCCACCCAACGCCGACTGCGCCACGGTCAAGGTCCCGCCCTGCCCCTCGATGGCTCGCCGACTGATCGCCAGCCCCAGGCCGAACCCGCCGGTATTGCGATCCCGGCTACGGTCCAGGCGGTAGAACGGCTGGAAGATCCGCTCGCGCTCCTCCACCGGGATACCGATGCCGTCGTCTTCCACCGTCAGCAGGCAGGCGCCGTCGTCTTCCAGGCGCAGGCGCAGCAGCAGGCTCTCGTCGCAATAGCGCATGGCATTGCGCACCAGGTTCTGCACCGCGCGGGCGGTCAGCCTTGGGTCGAGCACGAAGCGCGGCAAGTCGCCCTCGCTGCGTACTTCCCACTGGATACCCCGGCCATCGAGTTCTTCGGCAAAACTGCCGAGCACGCTGTCGACCAGCTCGAGCAGCGATACCTCGACCCGCTCGCGGGCCTGGTTGGCATTCTCCAGGCGGCTGTACGACAGCAGCTCCAGCACCAGCTCATCCAGCTCGCGAACATGACCTACCAGCTCCAGCAGGCGCTTGCGGCAGGCAGGTGGCACTTCGTCGAACAGCAGCACCAGGCCGAAGTCCAGCCGGGTCAGCGGCGTGCGCAGCTCATGGGACACGGCATTGAGCAGCTCGCGCTGCTGGTTGACGTGGCGTTCCAGGTCGCCGGCCATGGTGTCGAACACCCCGGCCAGCTCGCCGATGTTCGAACGCGGCGGGATGTGTGTGCGCTCGGCCAGATCGCCCTGCCCCAGGCGCCTCGCGGTTTCCTTGAGCCGCTCCAGGTCGCGCCAGTGCGGCCACACCCACAGCAGCAGGCACCCCAGCATGGCGGCCCCGATCAGCACGGTGACTCCCCACGACAGCACGTTGATATCGAACGGGTCGGGCGGTGAATGCAGGCGCACCAGCCACTGTTTGTCCAGCGGAGCCAGTATCGTTTCGTAATAGCCCCAGTCGGCGATCCGCACAGCGTGCTGACCGTGCTCCAGGCGGGCCCGCTCTTCCTGGTCGAGGTCGGCCTTGTCCATGGCCAGCAGCTGCACCTCAAGCGGCGCGAAGGCTTCGGCCAGTTCCTTCTCAACCGCGGGCCACTGCTCCCGCGGCGCCTGCTGGAACTGGCGCACGATCAACGACTGCACGCCCTTGGTCTGGTCCAGGTTGTAGGCCATGAAGCGCCCGTGGAAGGCGCCGACGATGGCATCGGGGATCAACAGCAAGGCGCCGGCATAGGCGACGATGATCACCAGGTACAGGCGCACCAGGATCTTCAGCATGGCGTATCAGTACTCCCACTCGACGCGGCTGAACAGGTAGCCCTTGCCCCACACGGTCTTGATCTTGCGCGCTTCGCCTGCGCTGTCGTCGAACTTGCGGCGCAGCTTGGAGATGGCCACGTCCACCGAACGGTCGGTGCCGTTGAACTCGATGCCGCGCAGCTGCTGCAGGATGCGGTCGCGGCTGAGCACCTCGCCGGCGTTGCGCGCCAGCACCACCAGCAGGTTGTACTCACCGCTGGACAGCTCCACCTCTTCGCCGCGCCAGCTCACCGTGCGCTCGGCCAGGTCGATATGCAGGCCACCGATGAGGATCTGCTCGCTGTCCAGGCGTGGCTCGTGGATGCTGCTGCGGCGCAGCAGGGTGCGCACCCGGGCCAGCAGCACACGGGGCTCGCAGGGTTTGGTCACGTAGTCGTCGGCGCCCATCTCCAGGCCCAGCACCTGGTCGTGGCTGTCGTCGCGGGCGGTCAGCATGAGGATCGGCAGGCTCTGCGACTCCTGGCGCAGCAGGCGGCACACCTGCAGGCCGTCGAGGCCCGGCAGCATCAGGTCGAGGATCACCAGGTCCGGCTTGAGCTGGCGGAACGCATCCAGCACATGGTCGCCACGGGCGATCACCCGGACATGGAAGTCGTTGCGTTGCAGGTAGCTGGCGATCAGCTCGGACAGTGCGCTGTCGTCCTCGACCAGGAGAAGGTTCGGCATAAAGGGCTTTGACGAAGGAGTGAAGGGAGGCAGGATATCGAATCCTGCGCCGGGTGCCGCCGCTGCTTCACACTTTTTCACATACCCCCTACAGAGCTTAACAGCGCCCCCGCGAACGCTTGCCTTAGCATAGGCCCGATCAACCCTGGAAGATCCGTATGTCCATTCTGAGCACTCCGCGCCTGCGCCCCTTGGCGCTATTGGCGCTGTTAACCCTCGCGCTTGCCGGCTGCGATGACGCTGCCGAACAGGCCGAACAGGCGCCCGTGTCGCAGGTGCGGGTCGAAACCCTGCAGTTGCAGGCGCTGGCCATCAGCAGCGAACTCAGCGGACGCATCCTCGCCCCGCGCACCGCCGAGGTCCGCGCCCGGGTCGCCGGGGTGGTGCTCAAGCGGGTGTACCGCGAAGGCAGCGACGTCAAGCAGGGCGATGTCTTGTTCCTGATCGACCCGGCGCCGTTCAAGGCCGACCTGGACAGCGCCCGCGCCACCCTGGCCAAGGCCGAGGCCACGGTTTACCAGGCCCGCCTGCAAGAGCAGCGCTATCGCCAGCTGGTCGACGACAAGGCGGTCAGCCGCCAGGAGTACGACAATGCCCGCGCCAGCTTCCTGCAGGCCGACGCCGCGGTGGCCGAGGCCAAGGCCGCCCTCGAGCGCGCCCGCTTGAACCTCGGCTATGCCACCGTCACCGCGCCGATCTCCGGGCGCATCGGCCGGGCACTGGTGACCGAAGGTGCGCTGGTCGGCCAGAACGAGACCACGCCACTGGCGACCATCCAGCAGTTGAACCCGATCCACGCCGACGTCACCCAGTCGACCCGCGAGCTCAACGCCCTGCGCCGCGCGCTGCGGGCCGGCGAGCTGCAACAGGTCGGCCAGGGCCAGGTCAAGGCCACCTTGATCCAGGACGATGGCAGTGCCTACCCGCTGCCCGGCAAGCTGCTGTTCTCCGACCTCAGCGTCGACCCGAGCACCAACCAGATCACCCTGCGCAGCGAGTTCCCCAACCCCGACCTCGACCTGTTGCCCGGCAGCTACGTGCGCGTGCGCCTGGACCAGGCCGTGCAACCCCAGGGCATCAGCGTGCCGCAACGGGCGATCCTGCGCGACAGCGCCGGCGTACCCAAGGTGCTGGTGGTCGACCAGCAGGACCGTATCAGCGAGCGCCAGGTGCAACTGGGCAGCGCCCAGGGCGACCGCTGGATCGTCAACGACGGCCTCAAGCCGGGCGAACGCGTCGTGGTCGAGGGCCTGCAGCACGTCAAGGCCGGTGACCAGGTGCAGGTCGACGAACAACCGGACGCACTCCCCATCGTCCAGCACAACGGCCAGTGAGGGCCTGATCCATGCCGCAGTTCTTCATTGACCGCCCGGTCTTCGCCTGGGTGGTCGCGCTGTTCATCCTGCTGCTCGGCGGCCTGGCCCTGCCGCAGTTGCCGGTGGCCCAGTACCCCGACGTGGCGCCGCCGCAGGTGGAAATCTACGCCGTGTACCCGGGCGCCTCGGCGGCGACCATGGACGAAAGCGTGGTCAGCATCATCGAGCAGGAGCTCAATGGCGCCGACAACCTGTTGTATTTCGCCTCGCAAAGCAGCCTGGGCAGCGCCACCATCACTGCCAGTTTCCAGCCCGGTACCAACCCGGACCTGGCCCAGGTGGACGTACAGAACCGCCTCAAGGTGATCGAGTCGCGCCTGCCGCGCCCGGTCACCCAGCAGGGCCTGCAGGTGGAAAAGGTGTCCACCGGCTTCCTGCTGCTGGCCACCCTCACCTCCGAGGACGGCAGCCTCGACGAGATCGCCCTGTCGGATATCCTCGCGCGCAACGTGATGAACGAGATTCGCCGGGTCAAGGGCGTGGGCAAGGCGCAACTGTATGGCTCGGAACGGGCCATGCGGATCTGGATCGACCCGGCCAAGCTGGTCGGCTTCAGCCTCACGCCCAACGATGTGGCCGAGGCCATTGCCGCGCAGAACGCCCAGGTGGCGCCGGGCAGTATCGGCGACCTGCCCACCCGGCCGACCCAGGAAATCACCGCCAACGTGCTGGTCAAGGGCCAGCTGAGCACGCCCGAAGAGTTCGCCGCCATTGTGCTGCGGGCCAACCGCGATGGCTCGGCGGTGACCGTCGGCGATGTCGCCCGGGTCGAGATCGGCGCCCAGGAATACCAGTACGGCACCCGCCTCAACGGCAAGGCCACCAGCGCCTTCAGCGTCAAGCTGGCGCCAGGCGCCAACGCCATGGAAACCGCCACCCTGGTCAAGCACAAGCTCGATGAGCTGTCGCGCTACTTCCCGGCCGGGGTGAAATACGACATCCCCTACGACACCTCGCCGTTCGTCAAAGTGTCGATCAAGCAAGTGATCAACACCCTGGTCGAGGCCATGGTGCTGGTGTTCGCGGTGATGTTCCTGTTCCTGCAGAACTTCCGTTACACCCTGATCCCGACGCTGGTGGTGCCGGTGGCACTGATGGGCACCTTCGCGGTGATGAACGCCCTGGGCTTCTCGGTCAACGTGCTGACCCTGTTCGGCATGGTGCTGGCCATCGGCATCCTGGTGGACGACGCCATCGTGGTGGTGGAAAACGTCGAGCGGATCATGGCCGAGGAAGGCCTGCCGCCCAAAGAGGCCACGCGCAAGGCCATGGGCCAGATCAGCGGCGCCATCGTCGGCATCACCCTGGTGCTGGTGGCGGTGTTCCTGCCGATGGCCTTCATGAAAGGCTCGGTGGGGGTCATCTACCAGCAGTTCTCGGTGTCGATGGCGGTGTCGATCCTGTTCTCGGCGTTCCTCGCCCTGAGCCTCACCCCGGCGCTGTGCGCCACCCTGCTCAAGCCGATCGCCAAGGGCGAGCACCACGAGCGCAAAGGCTTCTTTGGCTGGTTCAACCGCCGTTTCGACGGCATGAGCAACGGCTACCAGCGCTGGGTCACCCACGCCCTGGCGCGCAGCGGCCGCTACCTGCTGGTGTATGCCGCGCTGGTGGGGGTGCTGGTGTATGGCTTCAGCCAGTTGCCCAGTGCGTTCCTGCCCACCGAAGACCAGGGCTACACCATCACCGATATCCAGCTGCCGCCGGGCGCCAGCCAGGCCCGCACCATCGAAGTGGCGCGGCAGATCGAGGCGCACAACGCCGAAGAGCCGGGCGTGGCCAACACCACGCTGATCCTGGGCTTCAGTTTCTCCGGTAGCGGGCAGAACGCGGCGCTGGCCTTCACCACGCTCAAGGACTGGTCCGAGCGCGGCAGCGACGACAGCGCGCAGTCCATCGCCGACCGCGCGACCATGGCTTTCACCCAGCTCAAGGACGCCATCGCCTATTCGGTGCTGCCGCCGCCGGTCGACGGCCTGGGTGAGTCGAGCGGCTTCGAGTTCCGCCTGCAGGACCGGGGCGGCATGGGCTACAGCGAGCTGATGCAGGCCCGCGACCAACTGCTGGAACAAGCGCGCAAGAGCAAGCTGCTGGTCAACGTGCGCGAAGCCTCGCTGGCCGAAAGCCCGCAGGTGGCGCTGGAAGTGGACCGCCGCCAGGCCAATGCGCTGGGTGTATCGTTCGCCGCCATCGGCGAGGTGCTCAACACCGCGGTGGGCTCCAACTACGTCAACGACTTCCCCAACCAGGGCCGCATGCAGCGGGTGGTGGTGCAGGCCGAAGGCGACCAGCGCAGCCAGGTCGAGGACCTGCTCAAGATCCATGTGCGCAACAACAGCGACAAGATGGTGCCCTTGGGCGCCTTCGTCACCGCCCACTGGCAGAGCGGCCCGGTGCAGCTGACCCGCTACAACGGCTACCCGGCGGTGTCGATCTCCGGCGAACCGGCGCCCGGCTACAGCTCGGGCGAAGCCATGGCCGAGATCGAGCGCCTGGTGGCGCAGCTGCCTGCCGGCGCCGGCCTGGAGTGGACCGGCCTGTCGCTGCAGGAGCGGCTGTCCGGCAGCCAGGCACCGCTGCTGATGGCGCTGTCGCTGCTGGTGGTGTTCCTGTGCCTGGCAGCGCTGTACGAAAGCTGGTCGATCCCCACTGCGGTGCTGCTGGTGGTGCCGCTGGGCGTGCTTGGCGCGGTATTGGCTGTGACCCTGCGCGGGTTGCCCAACGACGTGTTCTTCAAGGTCGGCCTGATTACCCTGATCGGCCTGTCGGCGAAGAACGCCATCCTGATCATCGAGTTCGCCAAGGAACTGGTCGACCAGGGCGTCGATGCCACTCAGGCCGCGATCCAGGCCGCGCGCCTGCGCCTGCGGCCGATCGTGATGACCTCGCTTGCGTTCATCCTCGGCGTGGTGCCGTTGGCCATCGCCAGCGGCGCCAGCTCGGCCAGCCAGCAGGCGATCGGTACCGGGGTGATCGGCGGCATGCTCAGCGCCACGTTCGCCGTGGTGTTCGTGCCGGTGTTCTTCGTGGTGGTGATGCGCCTGGCCGGGCGTGACCGGGCCAGGGAAGGCACGCCAGTGGCCAGCGAAAGCTGACTGGACAAGCCCCTGCGTTGAATGAGAGGGTTCCCGGCATTGACTGCCCGGAACCCTTTTTCATGCCCACTGCCCTGCCCCCCTGCTCGATCCTCATCCTCGCCGGCGGCCGCGGCCAGCGCATGGGCGGCCGTGACAAAGGCCTGGTGCCATGGCGCGGCGAGCCGCTGGTGGCCCATGTGCAGCGGGTGGTGCGTGGGTTGTCCGACGATGTGGTGATTTCCTGCAATCGCAACCAGGCGCTGTATCGGCCCTATGCCGACCAACTGGTTGGCGATGCCGAGGTCGACTTCCCTGGGCCGCTGGCTGGGGTGATTGCCGGGTTGGCAGTGGCCAGGCATGAATGGGTGGTGCTGCTGGCGTGCGATGCGCCTTTGGTTGATCAAGGGCTGATAGAGGACCTGCTGAAGCTGGCTGGAGAGCACGACAGTGCGGCCATGGTCCGTCAGGGGGGGTATTGGCAGCCGATGTTCAGTGTGCTGCCGCGGCGGGTGCTGGCGGTGCTGGAGCAGGCTTGGGCGGCGGGTGAGCGGAGTTTACAGAAGGCGCTTTTGGTGGGGGCTGTGCAGGGGTTGGAGTGTGCGCAGGATGATCAGCGGCTGAGCAACTTCAACAGCCCGGAATTGCTGCAGGACTGAATCATCGGGGACTGCCAGTGCCGGCCTCTTCGCGGGTAAACCCGCTCCCACAAGGTCGGCGCTGTACCTGTGGGAGCGGCGGTGCGCCGGTGCGATTTACCCGCGAAGAGGCCAAAGAAAGCAATGCTCAACGCCCAGACAGTTCCCCAATACTGATCTCGCGCATCCTGAACTTCTGCACCTTCCCCGTCACCGTCATCGGAAACTCATCAACAAATCGGAAGTGCCTCGGCACCTTGAAATGCGCAATGCGCGCCCTAGCCCATTCGCGCAGTTCGTCCTCGCTGGCACTGTGCCCTGGATGGAAACGAACCCAGGCAACGATCTCTTCCCCATACTTGCTGCACGGAACACCGATCACCTGCACATCAGCCACCGCCGGGTGAGTAAAGAAGAACTCCTCCAGCTCCCGCGGATAGATGTTCTCGCCCCCCCTGATGATCATGTCCTTGCTGCGCCCGACGATACGCACATAACCCTGCTCGTCCATCACCGCCAGGTCGCCGGTGTGCATCCAGCCCTCGCCATCAATGCTTTCGGCGCTGGCCTTGGGGTTGTTCCAGTAGCCGAGCATCACGCTGTAGCCACGGGTGCACAGCTCGCCGATCTCGCCGCGCGGCAGTGTGTCGCCCTCACTGTCGACAATCTTGTTCTCCAGCCGTGGCTGGGTGCGGCCGACACTGGTCACCCGGCGCTCGAGATCATCATCGGCGCCGGTCTGCAGCGACACCGGGCTGGTCTCTGTCATGCCGTAGGCAATCTGCACTTCACCCATGTGCATCTCGCCGATCACCCGGCGCATCACCTCGATCGGGCAGGTGGCGCCGGCCATGATCCCGGTGCGCAGGCTGGACAGGTCGAACTCGCCCCGGCGCGGGTGGTCCAGCTCGGCGATGAACATGGTCGGCACGCCGTACAACGCGGTGGCGCGCTCTTCGGCCACGGCCTGCAGGGTCAGCAGTGGGTCGAAGGCGTCGTTGGGGTAGATCAGCGTGCTGCCGTGGGTCATGCAGCCGAGGTTGGCCATGACCATGCCGAAGCAGTGGTACAGCGGCACCGGCACCACCAGGCGGTCGTGCTCGGTGAGGCCGAGGCTTTCGCCGACCATGTAGCCGTTGTTGAGGATGTTGTGGTGGCTGAGGGTGGCGCCCTTGGGGAAACCGGTGGTGCCGGAGGTGTACTGGATGTTGATGGGGTCGTCCGGGCGCAGGCTGGCCTGACGGGCGGCCAGTTGCTCGCCGGTCACCTCCCCGGCCCTGGCCTGCAAGGCCGGCCACGCCAGGAAACCTGCCGGCGGCGCGCTGGCCAGGCTGATCACCCCACGCAGCTCGGGCAAGCGCTCGCTGGCCAAGGCACCGGGGTGGCTATCGCCCAGGCCGGGCACCAGCCCGAGCAGCATCGCGTGGTAATCGGAGGTCTTGAACGCATCGGCGCAGATCACCCACTGGCAGCCGGACTGCCCCAGGGCGTAGTCCAGCTCACTGCTGCGGTAGGCCGGGTTGATGTTGACCAGGATCGCGCCGACCTTGGCGCTGGCGAACTGGGTGATGCACCACTCGGCGCAGTTGGGCGCCCAGATGCCCAGGCGGTCACCGGCCTGCACGCCAAGGGCCATGAGGGCCCGGGCGTGCTGGTCGACCGCTTCGGCCAGTTGCCGCCAGGTGTAGCGCAACTGCTGGTGACGGACGATCAGGGCCTCGCGGTCGGGGAAGCGGGCGACGGTGGCGTCGAAGGCGTCGCCGATGCAGTGGTTGAGCAAGGGTTTGTCGGGGTTGCCTTGGGAATAGCTTGGCTGGGTCATGGGTATCTCTTGTAGTTCTGGTCTACCTGAACCAACGCCATCGCGGGGCAAGCCCGCTCCCACGGAGTAGTTCACCACGTGGGAGCGGGCTTGCCCCGCGATGGGGTTACCTGACGAACACCTGCGGCGTGGTGGTCGACATGTCACCGCCTGGCAGCTTGATGTTCTTCACCTTCTCCAGGGTATTCGGGTCGAACACCGCCAGGTCATTGAAGGTGCCGCCCAGGTACAGCTTGTCGCCCGCCTTGTCGAAGGTCACGCAGTAGTAGGTATGTTCCAGATTCGCGGCCTTGACCAGTTTCTTCTGCTTGATGTCGTAGCGCGCCAGGCGGTTGAGCACGCCGTACATCTGGTTGCCATCCTTCGGCGAGCGCAGGCCGGTGAAATACAACTCGGTCAACTCGGCAAACTCCTCGGTGTGGGCCTTGCCGGTCTTCAGGTCGATGCTCAGGTAGCCGTACAGCGGCTCGGCGGTGGCCGGGTCCTGCTTGGCATCCTTGAACTTGGCGATGGTGTAGAGCATCGAGAACTCATGCCGCGCGCTCTGGTGCGGCCAGAAGTACAGCACGTCGGGTGCGCTGTAGCCGGGGCGGTTCCAGTTGCGCAGCGGCAAGGCGACGGTGTACTTGCCGGTCTTCACGTCCATCTTGTAGATGTCCGGCCCGGCCACATACAGGCTGCCGTCGTCGGCGGCGCGCATCAGGTACACCTGGCGCGGCATCGGGAAGGTGCGCACCGGCTTGGCGTCCAGCCCGTCGCCGGTGCGGAACACCTCCAGGCGCGGCGGCTTGACCACGTAATGGTCGTTCAGGCGCTGGCTGGGGTTGACCGTGGCATAGACTTCCTTGCCGTCGGGGCTGATGGCGAAGGAGTACATGGCCTTGCCCACCTCGCCTGGCACGCTGGACAGGTTGGCGTGGAAGGTGGTCTTGCAGCTGTCCAGGTCGATGCCATAGATGTCGGCAAAGTGGTTGTTGAGCACGTAGGCGGTGCGGTTGTCCGGCGCCATCATCGCCGTGCCAGGGCCAAACGAGTCGGGCATGCGGCAGGTCTTGTACAGGGTGTCGCTGGCCACCTCGACCACATGCAGGTTGTTCGGGTAGTTGGTGGCGATCAGGTATTCGTGGCCGGCCTGCAGGGCTTTGCCTGCGTCGTCGGCCTGGGCCGCCCAGGCGCAGGCCGTGGCGGCGACGGTAAGCGCGAGTTGCGCGCAGAATCCAGGTTTCATGCGGTTTCCCCTTGTCGTTCTATTTGTCTTTCGGGAACACGGTGCCGAGGTTGCGCCAGTCTTCGGCGGAGTTGGTCGCCTGGGCGTTCCAGTCCTGGTAGGTGCTCATCATGTCCGGCACCTGGGCCGGCCACCAGCAAGGGTCGGAACAGCCATACAGGTCGGCCTCCATCGGCTGGCACAGCGAGCTGACGCCACCAAAGGCGTCCACTTCCCAACCCGGGTCGGTGGTGGCGGTGCAGCCAGCCACGGCGCTCATCGCCAGCACTTCTTCGACACGGTCCTCGGCGGCGGCCTGCTCAAGGATGCGCGCCTTGTTGTTCAGCGGTTTGAGGTGCTTCATGTCAGTGCGCCTTCCTGGGGGTGATGTAGCGATCGATGAAGGCCGGGTTGGCGGCCGTGATGCGGCTGTAGACCTCGATGCCGAAGTCGACCCAGTCGCGCATCAGCTCGCAGTAGTGGTAGGTCGGGTGCTGCGGGTCGCCGTAGCGGGCGTAGCTTTCGTGGTAGCAGCCGCCGGAACACAGGTTGCGGATGCGGCAGCTGTCGCAGCCGGTGCCGGTGCGGTCCAGGCGCTGTGACAGGAAGTCGTTGAGCTGCGCCTGCTTCACGCCCTGGTGCACGTTGCCGAAGGTCGGCAGGCTGGAGCCGGTGAAGCGGTGGCACAGGTTCAGCTCGCCCTGGTGGTCGACCGCCAGCATCTTCAGCCCGGCACCGCACGGCAGGGCCTTCTTGTGGCCCTCGTGGATGTCGGTGATCAACTGGTGCAGGTTGGAGAAGCCGATGTTGCGGTGCTCCAACGCTGCCTCCAGGTAGCGCCGGCCAAGGGCCTTCATGTTGTCGAACACCTGCACCAGCTCTTCGCCGGTGAGGTTGAAGTCGGCCATGTCGCCAGAGGTCACCGGGGCGAAGCCCACCTCGGCAAAGCCCATCTCGTTGAACAGGTGGTTCCAGATGCTCTCGACATCGGTGATGCCGCGGGTGAGGGTCACGCGGGCCCCCACTGGCCGGCTGTCATAGCGCGACAGCAGCATGTCGGCCTTGCGCCGCACCACGTCGTAGGTGCCCTGCCCGCCCACGGTGATGCGGTTGCGGTCGTGCACGGTCTTGGGCCCGTCGATGCTGATGGACAGCCCGAAACGGTGGGCGTTGAGCCAGTCGACGATCTCTTCGGTGAGCAGCGTGGCGTTGGTGGTCATGATGAACTCCACCTGTTTGCCGGCCTCGGCGAAACGCCGCTCGCAGTACGCCACCATGTGCTCGATCAACGGCCGGTTGGACAACGGCTCGCCGCCGAAGAACACCACGCTGTAGCGGGTTTCGTCGGGCGACTCCTTGAGCAGCATCTCCACCGATGCCTCGGCGGTGGCGGCGCTCATCTTCTTGCCGGCCGAAGGCTTGTCGAGGTCTTCCTTGTAGCAATAGGTGCAGCTCAGGTTGCAACCGGTGTTGACGTTGAGTACCACGGTGTTGAGCGCCGTGCGCTCGACCTGCTTGAGGGCGATTTCCGGGGTCAGCGGCGAGCCGTCGCTGACCACTTCCAGGGCGATCAGCTCGCGCAGGGTTTCCTGGATGTCCTGCCCGTCGAACTGCTGGCCGAGCTGCTGCATCAGCTCCTCGGCAGAGCAGCCTTGGCGGCGCAGGGTGTCGATGATGCCGCCGGTCACCGCATCGGTGGCGAACAGCGAACTGCTGGGGATATGGAACAGCATGCGGTCGGCGTCCACCTGCACTTCGTGCAGGTTGCGTTCGACCAGGTTCAGTAGTGCGCCCATGGCGACCTCCCGATAATCGATTCGTCAGGTGTTTACGCGCTTCGCCCTTGCCCTCATGGCAGCGGCGGGTTGTTCCAGCGCTGCACGGTGACGATCATGTGGCCCTCGCCGGTCTGCCCGCCGTCCGCCAGGGTGGCGACCACCTTCAGGTTGCCGGCGTTGTTGGTCATCATCTTGCGTTCAGGGTTGGGCCCGGCGCCGCCAGGCACGAACACGCCGTCGGCCTGCATCTGCCCGGCGAACTTGACGTCTTCGTCCTCGACTGCCCGTTCGTTGAACGGCTCGACTTTCCAGGTAGCTGGCAGGTAGCCGATGCGCAGCGGCTGGCCGCTGGCGTCCTTGCCCCAGGCCTCGGCCTCGAAACGGCCCTGGACCTTGGGCACCGAGGCGCCGTTTTCGCCGATGCGGGCGATGGAGAACGCCGGCACCACCTTGACCTCGTCGACCTTGTCGTACACCGCCAACTGCAAGCCCTTGAGCGCGCCCACCGACACCTCGCGCTGGCCGGCGGCGGCATCCTTGGCGGCACGCGCCTTGACCCGGATCAGCGTCGGGGTCGACTCCAGCACCTCGGTCACCTGCACGCCCGCGCCCAGGTCCGGTTTGCCGGACAGGTCGCTGCCCACCAGGGTGATCTCGCTGTCGCTGCCGGCCTTGATGAAGGCTGGTTGCACCGCCAGCAAACGCCCCTGGCCAGCCTTGGCCGCGTTGAAGTCCAGGCCGCGCTCGTCATGCTCGGCCTCGAACATGCGGCCCTTCATCTGCCCGTCGATGGCGGCGAACACCTGGCGCAGGTTGGCCTCGCCGACCTTGACGTTGCCGCGCCACTCGTAGCCGTTGTAGAGGATCGCCGAACCGCTGCCGTTGAACGGCGTGCCGTCGGCATAAGCCCCCTTGACCTCGACCTTGAAGGTGTCGCCCTCGCCTGCGCTGACACTCATCACCCCGCGCACATCGCCCTTGGCGAGCATATGGCCGCTGAACGCCCACTGCCCCACCAGCGCGTCGGCCTTGGGCCGAGCCTTGAGCCATTCGGCCCAGGCCGGGTTGTCGAGGGGGAAGCGCTTGGCCAGGTCCGGCACCATCTGCTTGAGGGCGATGTCCAGCCAGTCGCGGTCGCGGGCCTGGGCCTGGTATTCGAGGGACGGCCACTGGCTGAGGTGAAAGTTGACCAGATGTTCCCATTCCTGGGCCGGGCGCCGCTGCAAGGCAACCCGGGCACCGGAGTGGCAACGCCCGCACATCTGGCTGAGTTGATCGTCGAAGTGCTCGACGGTGTTGAGCCTGCGCTCCATGGCGTAGCGCACGCCGTCGGTTTCGCTGGGTGCCAGGCCCTGCTTGTCGGCCAGGTATTTGACCAGGGTGCGGCGGTCGTCGTCGCTGATCTGCAAACCGTGCATCACCTGCATGCGGGCGATACTCATCAGCCAGCCTTCGGGGGTCTTGCGCTGGTGGCTGATACGGCTGTAGCTGTCGTTGCCCTCGGGGATATGGCACCCCATGCACTTGTTCTGCAACAGGCTCGGGCCCTGCTCGGCCGCCATGGCCTGGGCGGACAGCAGTGCGGTGGCGACCAGCGCCAGTGTGCCCGCCTGCCGCCGGAGTCGAGTCGTCTTCAAGGTCAGACCTCCACGGTGTTGTTCTTATCGTTATTGCACGCTTGGGTACTGCGGTGTGCATGTGACAGTTGCGATACAGGAAGTGTGCCAGTTGCAGCAAAAATGTTTTGGATCAGTGAGTTGCCTGGGTTTTGCGGGTATGGGCCAGTGTTTGGAATTGTAGGTGAACGTCCCATTTCGCGACTGGGTGTTTCACCTTGAGACAACCGCCGGGGCTGGTGATGCTGGGGCTGCTTCGCAGCCCTTTCGCGGCACAAGGCCGCTCCTACAGAGGATCGCGGTCGCCTGTGTAGGAGCGGCCTTGTGCCGCGAAAGGGCCGCACAGCGGCCCCAGCGCCCGTAAACCTGTATCGCATGACGTCTCACCCAATCTCAATATGCAACAGATCACCCCTGATTCCTTTCACCCCCAATCCGGCAAAAACCACCGCCAGCCGGGCCTTGCCCGGCATCCGAGTCCTTTGGCACGCCCATTGCCCCAGCCCTGGTCACAACCATGACAAGAGGCACCGCCCCCATGCATTCCGAACTGCCGATCCTCCCCGCCACCCGCGACTTCCTCGCCCGCAAGCTCAGGATGCGCATCGGCGCCGACTGGCAGGACGCCGCCAGCGGTCGCACCTTGATCTTTCGCAACCCGGCCACCGGCGAAGTCCTTGGCGAGGTGCCCGCAGCCGACCCGGAGGATGTAGACCGCGCGGTGCGCGCCGCGCGCCAGGCCTTCGACGATTCAGCCTGGAGCCGCACCCGCCCGCGTGAACGGCAGAACCTGCTGTGGCGCCTGGCCGAGCTGATGCAGCGCGATGCCCAGCAACTGGCCGAACTGGAATGCCTGAACAACGGCAAGAGCGCCGCCGTGGCCCAGGTGATGGACGTGCAACTGGCCATCGACTTCCTGCGCTACATGGCCGGCTGGGCCACCAAGGTCGAGGGCAGCACGGTCGAGCCTTCGCTGCCGCTGATGCCCAACGACCAGTTCCATGGCTTCGTGCGTCGCGAAGCCGTTGGCGTGGTCGGCGCCATCGTCGCCTGGAACTTCCCGCTGCTGCTGGCCTGCTGGAAGCTCGGCCCGGCCCTGGCCACCGGTTGCACCATGGTGTTGAAGCCCGCCGACGAAACCCCGCTGACCGTGCTCAAGCTCGCCGAGCTGGTGGACGAAGCCGGCTACCCGGCCGGGGTCTTCAACGTGGTCACCGGCACTGGCCTGAACGCCGGCGCCGCGCTGAGCCGCCACCCGGGCGTGGACAAGTTGACCTTCACCGGCTCCACCGAGGTTGGCAAGCTGATCGGCAAGGCGGCCATGGACAACATGACCCGCGTCACCCTGGAGCTGGGCGGCAAGTCGCCGACCATCGTGCTGCCCGACGCCAACCTGCAGGAGGCCGCCGCCGGTGCTGCCACGGCGATCTTCTTCAACCAGGGCCAGGTGTGCTGCGCGGGTTCGCGGCTGTACGTGCACCGCAAGCATTTCGACAACGTGGTGGCCGACATCGCCGGCATCGCCAATGGCATGAAGCTCGGCAACGGCCTGGACCCGTCGGTGCAGATGGGCCCGTTGATCTCGGCCAAGCAGCAGGACCGGGTCACCGGCTACATCGAGCTGGGGCGTGAACTGGGCGCCACCATCGCCTGCGGCGGCGAAGGCTTCGGCCCGGGCTACTTCGTCAAACCGACGGTGATCGTCGACGTCGACCAGCGCCACCGCCTGGTGCAGGAGGAAATCTTCGGCCCGGTGCTGGTGGCCATGCCGTTCGATGACCTCGATGAGGTGGTGCGCATGGCCAACGACAACCCCTACGGGCTGGGGGCAAGCATCTGGTCCAACGACCTGGCCGCAGTGCACCGGATGATCCCGCGGATCAAGTCCGGCTCGGTCTGGGTCAACTGCCACAGCGCCCTGGACCCGGCGCTGCCGTTCGGCGGCTACAAGCTCTCGGGCGTCGGCCGCGAGATGGGCGCGGCGGCGATCGAGCATTACACCGAGCTCAAGTCGGTGCTGATCAAGCTCTGATCTTTTACCTGTACCGGCCTCTTCGCGGGTAAACCCGCTCCCACAAGGACCCCACGGTTTTCATATCTGTGGTGATCCTGTGGGAGCGGGTTCACCCGCGAAAGGGCCGGCACATGCCACCTCATAAACAACAACAAAAACATGGAGCACACCATGAGGCACACACTCGCCTGCACATTGGCCCTGCTGTTCTGCGCACCCGCCAGCCAAGCCTACGAGTTGTACAACCACAACGGCACCACCCTCGACGCCAACCTCGAAGCCCTGTTCGGCATCTTCCACAGCGACGAGAGCTTCAACCAGTTCGGCAACCGTCAGCCCGGCAGCAGCAACTGGCGCGAGGGCTACGTCAAGTACGGCCTCAGCGCCAGCCAGGCCATCGCCGACAGCGGCGCGCTCTACGGCGCGTTCAGCCTGCTCAGCTCCGCCACCTGGGGCGATGGCGACGCCGCCGGTTTCACCCTGGGCGACGAACGCCGCACCGCCGTCGAAGACCTGTACCTGGGCTGGCGCTCCGGCACCCTGTTCCCGGCGCTGGGCGAAGACGGTATCGATATTTCCGGTGGCCGCCAGCTGGTCACCCTGGGCGATGGTTTCCTGATCCAGGGCGACCCGGTCAACGCCGGCAACGTCGACCTGGGCGCCAACTTCGACCGGGGCGGCGCCTACTACCTGGCCGCGCGCAAGGCCTTCGACCGCACCGCCGTGCTGCGCCTGGGCGGCAAGCAGGGGTGGCGCGGCGACCTGATGTGGCTCAAGTCCGACAACCACTTCCAGGCCGACAGCGCCATGGCCGTGGCCAACCTTGAGCATGTGGCCGACGCCGGCACCGTCGGCCTGAGCTGGATCCACGGCCTGGACGTGGACCGGCGCTTCGCCGAGATCCTCGGCCTCGAGCACCGCGATGGCATGGACACGGTAAGCCTGCGCGGGCGCGGCAACCTGGGGGTGAAGGACCTGGAGCTGGCGGCAGAATATGTCACCCAGGACCGCACCGGCGGGCGTGAGGATGCGTGGTACCTGGAAGGCAACTGGACCTTCTCCGGCCTGCCCTGGTCACCCACCGCCACCTACCGCTACAGCCGCTTTTCAGAACGCTTCGACCCGCTGTTCTATGGCCTGAGCCGCGGTTACGGCACCTGGTTCCAGGGTGAAGTGGCGGCCAACTATGCCGGGCCGTTCAACAGCAACAGTCAGGTGCACCATGTGGCACTCAAGGCCACGCCCCGTGAGGGGCTGACCGTGGGCGCGCTGTATTTCGACTTTGATCCGCTGAGCACCGACAGGGGCAATCTCGGTGGGCGCGAGTTGGACCTGTATCTGGAATGGATGGTCAATGAGCACTGGCTGATCAGCCCATTGGTGGGGTTCTACAAACCCGAGCGCAATGCCGACAACGGCGGGGTGCAACTGGGTAGCCGGGATACCGGGACCTATCTGCAGCTGGTGGTCGGGACGTTCTTCTGACGAGACTTCGGCGTTGCCTATGCCCTCGCCATCGCCGGCAAGCCGGCTCCCACAATGTGGACTGCCCCCAAGAAGTTGGACACCAATCCAACCCTTGGGGGATTTATGGGCAAGTACACCGAGCGCTTCAAGCT